>NZ_CABSIF010000004.1 GCF_902477725.1 uncultured Desulfovibrio sp.
TAATTTAAAAACTCTGATTTTAAAAATCTAAAGACAACCATAGCTATCTCCATATCCTCTCTTGCTCTCTAAAGCTATTCATAAGCCAGCCCTACAGCAGGCAGCTAGCGTTGACCGATAAGGGAATGGAATGGTAAGATGAAAGGGTAGCAAAAGGATGGCTATAGGGTGGCTAAGGGTGGCCGGGTAGTTTAGGGTGAAAAATGTGAAAGGCTTAGACGTCTCTCGTCCGTTGTCTTTCCCCCCATACCCTCTAGCCAACACTATAGCGCCGTCCATAATGCTATCCCTGGCAGCCTTTGGGCCGTCTTTTCCCTTCCTAATGCAGGCCGAAGCGCAACCAATGCCAGCAAAGCGCCGTGGTTCCACAGTCTACATTGGATAATTAATCTAATGGGAAGGCGGAAGGGTAGGCTGGGGGTTGGATTTAATGGCATGAATTTGCTAAAAGATGCTACGACGTGTTACGAGTTTTTTAATTCGTGTTACCTTTTGATTTATCTATTTGAGCCACTCATGGGGGATTTATGCGGCTTTCTTTTGGCCTTACTCTTGCTCTCTCGGTGTTAATGCTCTTGGGCTGCCATAAGCAAGTTGATTATTTCGGTCGTGTTGAGAGCACAGAACCAAAGGTAATAGCACTTGATTTTAATGCTCCATGGAAACCGAAGATTCAACAAGAGCTAATGAAGCACGGCTATAAAGTTCTAAATGTAGCCTCAAAAGTTCAACGTAAAGAACTAGACGACACTGGAAAAGCTGTGGATAGCTTCAATGTCAGTGAATCAAGATATATTCTTTCTATAGATGCCCACTACTACACTGATGCAATGAATAGGTGTTTCGGGGGTGGGTTCAAGTTTGATTATATAACAGCTTCACTGATTGATACAAGGACTAACGAAATAGTAGCGTCATATAGTGATAGTGGATATTCGGAAAACTGCCCGCCTATGTCCGGTCATATTTTTGAAAATACAGCACTTATGGTGGATAAGGCATGGGGACAAGATGTAAGCATAAAATAAGTTAAAGGGGGCGCATACAATGAGGCAACTAATACTAACCTTAGCTTGCTCTCTGCTCCTCATAATTCCAAGCACTAAGCAGCCGCAAGCAGACGTAATGCAACCACCACCAGAAGCGCCACAAGATATAGAGGTTGTTTACTCTCCTGCTCCTGATGGCTTCCCTCAAGACCTCTGGGACAGACTAACAGAAGAGGACGCGAGGGACGAGGCAGCAAAGCAAAGCAAACTAATCGCCCCACGTTTAGATACTTATCGAAAATCAGTAGACGGGTTATTAAACTAGAGAACGCTATGGAACATAAAACCGCCCTTCCTCATTACTACACAGTAGCGGAAGCCGCTGACGTCCTTGGCTACGCCTCACCAAGCACGATAAAAAACGGTTGCCAAAGCGGCAAGGTGCCTGCGTATAAGGTAGCCAAAACGTGGCTAATACCGGAAGAGTGGGTCGAAGAGCAACTTAAATTAGACATAAAACCACAAGGAAACAGGGGTGTTGCAAGAAAATAGCCGATAAAGGCTAAAAAGTTCTTGATCTGAATGGCCGATATCGGCTAAAAGGGAATCACGCAAAGGGGAGTATGCCCAAAGCTGGTTCCCTTTTTCTTTTCTCCATATTTAGCCGATACAGGCTAAAGTTCTTTCTCATAGGGCACACGGTTCACCAAAGACCACCACGCCCCACCGCTGACACCGAAAGGAACGGACACAGGGCGGGCCTATAGAGAGCGAAAGAAAAACAACGAAACACACTCGCACACAGGAGTTTGCATATGATTGATACGCACATTCTTTTTCTGCTTGAGTACCCGCAAAGGCACGATGCTGCTGCTTGCTATGCTGACGGAAAGCTTCGTGCATTGCATGTTTACACCGAAAGCAAAGACGGCAAGCTAGAATTTCATCGGTGCTGGGAAGAAATAGAACCAACTTTGGCAGCCGTAAGGGCATGGCTTGGCTACTAGCCGATTTTGACAACAGCCCGCATAGGGCTTACATATGAGGCACAAAGGCCATGCTAAAACGCCTTGCAGACTGGCTTGAAAAATTGAGCGTTGCGGCCCTTGCCGTGGGCTTGTTTCAGGGTAAAACCGCAGCCGTAGCCGTGGGTGTTCTCGCCTTGCTCGGTTGCTTATGGCTGACAAAGAAAAGGGGGTAATTAAATGGCAGCTTATGTTTTAACAACACTCTTGATTATTGCCGTTACCTGCCTTGGATTGTATGTAGCCAAGAAAGAACGTCAGGAAAAGAAGACACACAACTAGCAGAAGATAAACAAACGAAATTGAAAGGCCGCTCTGGTTAAATCCGGGGCGGCTTTTTTGTTTTTCTAAGGGGAAATTAAAATGCAAATGTTTACTAGTGGTGATGTTGAGATAGCGCAATGCTTTTGGGAAGAGTATTTAAATGTCCCAAAGGCGTTTCCAGCTCTTCAGGCGATACAAGAGAAGCATGGTACAGGGCAGCTTAGGCTACTCCTAAGGCATTACCCCTTAATACATGCGTGTGAATGTCTTTGGCAAAGTATGGTGCCTGACACGCAGCAGCATTTTGTTCCGTTTGATTGGTTGTTTATCCCTTGGTTTTTGAAAAACTGCATCATTCCTACCGATGGATATACTTACATAGAACCTATATCAGAAGGACAGATGCAGGAGAAAGTGAAAAACTTCCTTCAACACTCGGCTTGACCCTGTTCGCTCTTGGTATGTATGTTGCTAAACGTGAAAAGTAACTAGCAGAAGATAAACAAACGAAATTGAAAGGCCGCTCTGGTTAAATCCGGGGCGACTTTTTGTTTTTCTGGAGAAGGCTATGGAAAAAATAACAATCACGCTTGATCTTACAAAAGAACAGGCAGAAGAAATTCTGTGTTGTATGTACGACAACGAAACAAGACAATACAAAAATTATGTTGCTATGCTGCACCAGTATGGGCCAAAGGCACTAAGAGATGATAATATAATTGCTCTTTGTGCTGATGTGTCTGAAAGAGCTTTAAGCTGGCACGATCTCGCTGAAGTCTTCCAAGAGCAGCTTCCCTAAACAAAAAGGCTTGCCTAAAGCACCACCTTCAGACAAGCCCCGGTCTATTGAAATAGACCACACTTTCACAAAACACCAAAAGCATAAACCAGAACGCCGCAGCCCGTCTAGCTAGTCCCTAGGCGGGCTTTTTGCGTTTCTCTGGGGGAGTTTGAAAAATGTACACTGAAAAGCAAATGCTGGCGGGTGAATGCACCCACTCCGAATATTGGAAACAGTTTGTTACGCGCTCAATGATTGAATATTGCATTGATAACTTCAGGGATAAAGTGTTGGAGTGTGAAAATGACTCCTTCAACAATATCCCGCTGGCTGAAAAAGACCGGGCGGCGGCTCTCACCTCTTGCACTTTTCCGTTGAATACTTGGCAAGAGCTGAACGACAAAAAAGGCTGGCGTCCGTCACAATCGCAATATGTTTGCTGTGTATGCGCTGCTATGGCGCTTGCCCGTGAGTTTCTTCAGAAGCCAGAAACACCGAACAGTTTTACCCATATTGTGAATATAGGTCGGGGGCTAGATGGTTCTATATTCTGCCGCATCAAAGTACGCACAAAAGAAAAAGGCGTTTTCCTGAGTATCGTAGGGGTTGAAGGGCCACAGCGTAATGGAAATTGCAAGGGAGGTTGTGGGCAAATTGCAGATACCCTTGAAGAATACAATGACACCCAAAAGATAACATACGCCGAAGGATGGGACGAAGCATCTACGCTCATGTTTGTACACATCTGGAAGCAGTATCATCTAAATGATTTGACCGCTAAGGAAATTCCTGCTGATTCGTTAAAGTGGTTGTTTATGCGTCCTGAGACAACCGTTAGCCCTGCTTGGGTATAAACCACAAAGGGAGAACGAAAATGAGCGAAGAACGCCGCATATATGTTGCTTCCTTGACTGATTACAATTCAGGAATTTTGCATGGCAAATGGCTTACCCTTGACGACTTCACAGACCTTGAAGACCTGCAAGAGGCTGTCGACAACATGCTCAAAGAATCCCCGATAATGAAAGAGACGGGGGCACTTGCCGAAGAATGCGCCATTCACGATCATGAAGGTTTTCATGGTTTGATTGAGGAGTATTCAAGCCTGTCTGATGTCTGGGAAATCCATGCTCTGCTTGAAGAACATACCGACAATGAAAATGCCTTGATAGCCTATGTAAACTGGGTTGGTGGAACACTGGCTGATGCAGTAAATAGGTTCGATGCTTGTTATGAGGGAGAATGGGAGTCAGAAGAAGCTTTTGCAGAAAATCTCCTTGAAGATACCGGGGTGCTCTCTTCTCTGCCTGATTGGGCGCAGCAATATTTTGATATGAAGAAGTATTCCCGTGACCTGTTCATGACTGACTATGTGTATACTGATGGCTTTGTGTTCAGAAACTACTAACCTGAGCATTAAACCACCAGCCACAACTATGGCCCGCCTTGGAAACACCTTGGCGGGTTTTTTGTTTTTTCAAAGGAGCGCCTTATGGAGTTTATGACCATCGTGCGAAAGACAGAAGACACGCCTTGCGCTTTCTTCTTGAATGGGAAGCGGGTCTCTAAGAGCAAATTTGAATACTTTTATGGCATAGCCAACACCCTTGGGCGGCATTGTGACTGCCTACACACCACCTCAACTAAAACCACATGGCAGCACCGCTGCTCTGGTCGCATAGGAGCATGAGAAAGTATATGCGTGAAATCATCACTACATTTTCAAACTGCCTCCTTTTGGGGGCAGTTCTGTTTTTGGGGCTGTTTGGTTGCATGCTCTTCCAGCCTCACTAGGGGGAAGTTTGAAAAATGTAATAGGCGCAATCTTTGTTTATGGCTTCCTACTCTTTGAAGCATGGCTTCTTTGTCGCATGTAATACGAAAAGGAGTTTAATATGGAACTCTCATATAATATTTCCCTGCCTTTTGATGTTGCACAGTCAATCACAGATCAACCGCTCTCAACCATAGTTGAGGGGTTCAACAGATATGCCACTGAGGAAATAGAAAATGACTAAAGCAGGTTCAGACCTCCCCAAAGGAATACGCCCCCACAAATCTGGGGGCTTTATTGTTGATTTTACCAGAGACGGCAAAAGGAAAACCATAGTCTGCAAGACACCAGAGGAGGCCATAGCCCGCCGCCTTGCCCTCATGGAGGCTGCGCAGGCAGCGCCCAAGCCTCGCGTTGGCTGGACGCTGTTTGACGCCTACAGCCGCACCCACGCAATGCATTGGCAGGACACAGGAGGGGAGCAGGCGGCTACGATTAACGCCAGAACTGCAATGGATTTCTTCGGCCCCGACACGCCTGTAAAAGCGATCACCCCGGAACGCGTAGGCGATTACCTTGTCCACCTCATGCAATCCGGCCTGTCTGGTAGCACGGTCAATAGAAAGCTTTCGGCGCTCTCGCGCTGCCTCAGGACGGCTCAGGAGCATGGAAAGCTTGAGACTCTGCCCAAGATGCCCAAGCGGCGCGAGGGTGAACACCGGATTCGCTTCCTTTCTGCTGAGGAGGAAAAGCGGCTTCTGGAGGCTATAGAAGCCCTCGGCTATGGGCAGGAATTGTCTGACGTGGTTCTGTGTCTGCTCTATACAGGCTTTCGGCTTGGTGAGCTGTGGAGGCTGGAGGTCAGGGACGTTGATCTGGTCAACAACACACTGACCACCTGGAAGACCAAAAGCCACCGGCCCCGGTCAATCCCAATTGCCGACAAGATCAAGCCTGTGATTGCCCGCAGATGTCAGGAGGTCGCAGGAGAAGGGCGTCTGTTCCCTTATGATAACCCGTGGATACGCACCCGCTGGGACAGAGTGCGGGAGATTATGGGATTGTCAGATGATGAACAGTTTGTGCCTCACATGCTGCGGCACACCTGCGCAACCCGGCTTGCCCGTGCTGGTATTGGAATGCCAGTTGTAAAAGAATGGATGGGTCACGCCAGCATTCAAACAACCATGAGGTATGCACACTTTGCACCCTCTGATCTTACGAATGCTGCCAAAGCACTCAGCCTATGAGGTTGCATTCCTTAAATCATGATTCTGCAACCCACATAACGAAAGCCCCTCATGAAAAACTCATGGGGGGCTTTATGTTTCGCTTGTGTATCAAGCATTTGCGGCTTTTGGTGCGAGAGGGGGGACTTGAACCCCCATACCAAAGGTGCTGGATTCTAAGTCCAGTGCGTCTACCAATTCCGCCACTCTCGCAAAGCGTGTTTCCATAGCACACTTGCCGGTGGGCTGCAAGCCGTGAGCAGCGCGTCTGTTGCCGTGGGCTGTGCCGGGCGGGAGGGCGTTAACCGAAAATCTCCGTCATAAATAAGTCGCAATGGCGGTACGGCAAGCAATTTTTAAAAAAAACTGTCCGAAATCACCAACCCGGTGCGGAGCGCGCTGCGTGGGGACGGCATGCGTCGTATGTTCAGCCCTGCCTCCGGCCGTGCACGTGGGGCATCAGCGCAGCACCAGGGCTGCGCCGTCAGGCCGTGGCGCAACAACCTCGCCCACGACGCAGGCCAGATCGCCGCCAGCCAGCAGTATTTCGCGCGCCTGCGGCACCAGCTCTGGCGGCACGGCCAGCAGCAGCCCGCCTGAGGTCTGCGCGTCAAAGGCGAGGCTCGTGAGCGCTTCGTCCACGCCGTCTTCCACAAGGGTGGAGCAGGCCCAGTATTTTCTGTTCAGGTGGCTGCCTGCGGGTATAAGCCCATCGCGCGCATATTCAAGGGCGCGCGGCATGAGGGGCAGGGCCTCGGCATTCAGTACCACGGTAACGCCCGAGGCCAGGGCCATTTCAAGCGCGTGCCCGCCAAGGCCAAAGCCTGTTATGTCTGTGGCGGCGGCGATTTTGAGGTCGCGCACAACGCCCCCGGCAACACTGTTGAGGCGGGAGCACCAGCGTGTAACCTCGGCCTCGCTTTCTTTGGCACCGTCCCAGCGGGCCTTGACCGCAGTGGCGAGCACTCCCGTGCCCAGCGGTTTGGTCAGCAGCAGGGTCTGGCCTGCTTTCAGGCCATCGTTGCGGGCCATGTGGGAGGGATCTATGATGCCCGTGACCGCCAGACCGTATTTGAGTTCCTCGTCCTGCACCGTGTGACCGCCAGCCAGCACGGCCCCGGCTTCGTTCATGGCGTCAAGGCCGCCGCGCAGGATGTTTTCCAGTATGTGCTGCGGGTCGTCCTCTGCCAGAGCCTGCGGAAAAAAGGCCACGTTCATGGCGCTCCACGGCTGGCCGCCCATGGCGTATACATCCGAAAGCGCGTTGGCGGCGGCAATGCGGCCAAAGGCAAAGGCATCATTGACAATGGGCGCAAGTATATCCACGGTCTGCACCAGAGCGCAGCCAGGGGGAACGGTCAGCACAACGGCGTCTTCGTTCCGGGCGCGACCAGCCAGAACCCTGGCCTCAAGGTCAGGGCGCGTATCAGACGGCAGACCGCGTAAAAGTCGCTCCAGGGCCCCTGGAGCCAGCTTGGCGGCTCAACCGGCCGCGCGGGCTTTTTCCAGCAGTTTCATGCTGCGCTCCCTGGTATTTTTGTGTCCATCTGCCAAGTATGCCTTCTTGAAGGTAAAAGGTCAAAATATGACATATTGACGACCGAACCATTATAATGTGCAATACCGAACTGGTGTACTGGGTTTTGCCGTCAGCGCAGGGTGCTGAAAAAATTGAGGAGACGACCATGATTGCGCGCCGTAAATGCGATCCGCTTCTTTTTTTGCAGATGTTGGTGCTGGCCTTGGGGATGCTGTTTCCTTGGCACGCGCAGGCGGCCATGCACGATGGCTTTGTGCATGTAAGCGACCAATGCCAGAATATTATTCAGGAAATACGCTATTTTTCCTCCTACAACTTTGTGGGAGAGCGCATCAATGGATATCTTGCACCCCAGGCAATCTTGACCGAACCAGCGGCGAATGCCCTGTGCAAGGCCGCAGCGGCGGCGGAAGAGAAGGGCTATACCCTGAAAATTTATGACGCCTACCGCCCGCAATCGGCAGTGGATCATTTTGTGCGCTGGGGCATGAACGCCGCCGACACGCGCATGAAGGCGATTTTTTACCCGCAGGTGGACAAGGCGCGGGTGTTTGATCTGGGCTATGTTGCCACGCGCTCCGGGCATTCGCGCGGCAGCACGGTAGACCTCACCCTCGTTGACAGGCTGAGCGGCAAAGAGGCGGACATGGGCACCCCCTTTGACTTTTTTGGCGCGGCCTCGCACCACGGGGCCAAGGGGCTGAGCCCGCAGCAGGAGGCCAATCGGGCTGTGCTTCTGGGCCTTATGGAAAATGCCGGGTTCAAGCGTTATGAAGAAGAGTGGTGGCACTACACGCTTAAAAATGAGCCTTACACGGATACCTATTTCAATTTTGCGGTGGAATAAACTGAGGTGCCGCGCATAACTACGGTAGATTTCTTCTTTTCATGCAGGACCTTGCGGCGTAGCATGCTGGGCAATGTTCCACGAAAGGATATGCCGTGAAAGTTGTCGTTTGCGCCAAGAAGGATCTTGCAGGATGTGTCGCCCTTAACAGACTGCTGGCAGCCATTGCCCCCAGGCACGATGTTTTTGTGGTCCTTTCCGATTACGTGCTGGACGCGGAGTGCAGCAATGCCTACGCGGCAAGCCTTGTGGCCCACGAGCGGGACATGGTGCTTGAGCACATTCTGCCCTGGCTGGAAGACCGCTTTCCTGAGGGAAATGAGGCGCAGTGTCAGACCTATGCGGGCCTGAAAAAGCGTTACGGCATTGATATGGAGATGTGGGGGCCCATGCGGTCGCCAGCCTCCCGGCAAGCCATGCGCGACCTTGCGCCAGATGTCGTTATATCGTGCCGGTACGACTACGTTATTCCTACGGAAGTCATTGATATGCCCCGGCTTGGCACCTATGGCATGCATCCAGGCGCGCTGCCTGATCTGCAAGGCCTGTGCAGCCCTTTTCGGGCTATGGAGCATGGCAATGAGCGCTCTGGCTGCACGCTTTTCCACCTTGATGCAGGGCTGGATACCGGCCCCATAGTGGAGATCGGCTGGTGGCCCATCAACTACGACCGCTCCCTGCTGTGGAACTTTGTGCATACCTATTTTGCGGGTATAGACGCCCTGTTGCGGCACCTGCCGGAACTGGAGGCGGGGCGCGAGCTGACAACCCATATGCAGAGCAGCGAAGGCCGAAAATACTTCAGCTATCCTACCGAAGACGAATTCCGCAGTTTTATCCAGAAGGGCGGGCATATCGTTCTGCCCGAAGATTATTACGAAGTCCTGTCCTGGTTTCTGCCCGGCGGCCTGAGTGATCCCGCCATGCCCGAGCTGCGGGCGCTGGTCAGTTCGCTGGAGTCCTGAGCCGCCACATCAGGTGGAACAGCAAGGAAAGCGCGCAGACGATGCCGCCCATGAGCAACAGCGCGCTGGCAGGAGCCATGACGGTTATGGCAATGCCAAATACCACAGGCCCCGCCACCTGCCCCATGCGCTCCAGGCCACGGTAAATCGAAGCTGTCTTTTCGCGGCCCAGAGTTTGCGCCGAAGCAAGAGTGAGAACGCAGATCATTGATGCCGGGGCAGCCAGGCACTGGGCCAGCCCAAGAGAGATGACCGCAGCGGCCGCTCCAGCCATGTTTGTGGCCGTAGACGCAATGAGCAGCGTAATGCCGGAGAGCAGGCCCGTGAGCGTCAGAAACAGGGATTTGTCTTTTCTGCGATCTATCCACTTGCCGAGCAGCGGCCCCGCCGTAATAAAACACAGGCCGTACAGCATGAATATGCGGCCGATATCCGATTGATCCACATGGGCGTTTGCCAGCCTCAGCGGCAGCAGATAGTGCAAAAATCCGGTCAGGCACATGGCGGCGGGTATGCCCACCAGCCAGAGTATCATGTGCATGCGCGGGTCTTGCAGCAATTGCATGCAGCCTGAAAACATATGCCCCTGCGCGGCGGTCTGCGCACCAGAGCCCTGACAGGCCGCGTTATCGGAACTGCTTGCTGCGTCCTCCGCAGGTTCTTTGCCAAGCATCACTGTGAACAGCGCCAGCAATATGGTGCAGGCCCCGGTCGCCAGCACCGCCTGAAACGAAACATGATCCGCCAGCATGGCCCCCGCCGCAGAGCCGCAGATGCTGCCGGAAAAAATGCCCGCGAATACACTGGTGAGCCCCGCCCCGGCATTAGCCTTGCCCAGTGTGCCGATCTGCCCTGCCATGAGCACAAGGCCAAAGCCGAAGCCTGTGGCAACGCGCCCCAGAATGAGCAGGGGCAGACTGTTGGCCATGCCGCCCATCATCAGCCCCACAGCCGCAGCCAGAGTGCCTGCGGCAAAGACCTTTCGCCAGCCGTAACGTAATGAAAATCCCCCAGAAAACAGCAGGGCAAAGCCCGCGCTGACCATCTCTGCCGAAATGGGCAGGCCGATGGCCACATCGCGGCTCAGGCCCATGAACGGCTCATACAACTGGCGGGCCAGCAGGGGAATGAACGATATGCCCATGTCGTAGCCCAAAAAGAACACAAAGCCCGCTGCCCGCAATGCCTGCACGGCGAGGGAATGATGGCTGCCCATAAGGGCGTTCGCCGCAGCATCTGGCGGCAGGTTGCGTTGCGCGATAAGGCCCAGTAGTTTTGAAAGCTCCAGCAGCAGCAAAAAGCTGATGAGCAGCGAGGCTCCAAGGTCAAGAGCCAGCGCCGATATGCGGGCTGTGATGGCCTGGGGCTGCACGGCCAGTTGCAGACGCAGCACTTCCTGCTTTTGGCGGAAGCGGCTGGGCCAGTAAGTGTTCAGTGATTTTTCGACAGTGAGCGATGGGTCGGGCACGTTCCCGGCAGAGGCCACAGCCTTGCCTTCAGGCGTCAGCAGCTGCGCGCCCGCAAGCTCGCTGTTGGCTGCAAGCAACTGTTCAAGTGCCTGATCCTTGCCGCGCAGGCTGGCGATATCCACGCCTTTGTGGATGAGGTATTCAAAATCGCGCCCGGTGCCTTCGGCGAGGATGTCGGCCTTGGTGCGTATGGCCTGCTTGACGAAGGTATCGAACAGTACCAGCGTGCCGCAGGCGTAGAGCAATTGTGATGTGCCAATGATGATGAGCAGCATTCTGGTCATGCCCGAAAGGCTTGTGCCAACCGCGCGTTGCCCGGTCAGCAGGCCAAGACGCCCTGCCAGAATCAGCCCCGCCACAAGGCAGGCCGCTGCCAGCAGCAAGCATGACAGCCGCAGAAAATCTTCTGTAGCCGCATTGATGGGTTTGCCGTCAATGTCCACCAGCAGGTGCCCCACAGGCGTCTTGTAGCTCAGGGGAATGTTCAGGCGGTAGCCATCGGCGGTTTTGATTGCGCCTTGCGGGCCGTCTTTGCCCGCGCTGGTCTGGGAGGCTGTACCGGCAGGCAACATGCTTTCCGCTGCTGAGCCCTGGGCTGGCTGCGCATAGAGCGTGGAACCCCTGGCATCAATAATGGCCACACGTTTGATGCCCGCCGCGCTCTGACCCAGTTCCGCCAGCATTTCGTCCATTCCGGCGAACGAAGCCAGCGGCTTGCCAAAGCGCATGCCGCGTTCAATATCGCGGGCCAGACGTTCAGCACCGCTGCGATAGCCGGAAAGCACCATGTCGGTTGCCAGCGTATTCAGCGTGGAAACCGAGAGCAGCACGTTGAAGCCCAGAGTAACCAGCAGAACTCCAAGCCCGAGCAGCAGGGCATTGATGCGCAGTTTGCGCGTGGCGCGGATAAGCACGGGAAATCCTTAGGGTGTACCGGGGTGCGGCTGGCTGATGGTTTCGTGCAGTTCGTCCGCCGTTACCAGCACGTCAAAGGGAAAATCAAAGCCGATGGCCTTGGCGGTGGCAAGGTTCAGGGCAATGGAAGGCTCGGACTGGTCAAGCATGGGCAATGTGCGCGGCTGCGTGCCGCCCAGTATGGCGTGGGCCTGCCCGGCCAGAGCTATGCCGCTGGGGCCGAAATTCCATGTGGAAAAGCCCATGAGCGCTCCGGCCTTGACATATTCCGACCCGTCACGCGCAAAGGTGGGGATCTTCCACTGATTCAGTTTTTGCAGCAGCGGGGCCATGCCTTCGCCGCCGATATCAAAGCAGTTCAGCGGGCCGATAAAGAAGGCGTCCATGCCCTGCTTGCGCAGTTCGTCCAGCCCCTTGCGGCATTCCTCCGTACTTTCGGCAGAGGAGAGGCCATCGTAGAGCACAAGAGAAAATCCCAGCTCCGAGGCAATGGCCTGGGCATCGCCAAGTGCCGCGTAGACGCGGCCTTCCTGATTGTTCTGGAACATGATGCCCATTTTGTGAAAGCGCACCACATCGTAAAAAACGCGGAACATGGAGGACCAGCGGTCAACTTCCACCCGGCAGGTGAAGTTGTCCACGCCGGAATCCTGTGAGCTTTTGACAACGCCAGCAGCCACAGGGTCAGCCATGCCCATGCCCAGAATGGGCAAACGGCCATCGTTGACCGCCAGCAGCGCCTTGACCGCCGCCGTGCCCATGCCCACCACAAGGTCAAGGTCCTTGCGCTGCAAAAGCTGTTTTGCCATTTCAGGCAGGCGGCGCATCTGTGCTGGTTCCCAGCCGGGGCTGAAGCGCGCATCGGCAGGGTATTCGCAACGGATGTCGTCATACTTGCCCATACCATCGCGAAAGGCGCTCCAGGTATTGTCAAACAGCCAGAACGGCCCGGCCTCAAGATAGCCGATGCGTTTTACAGGCGGATTGGCGCAGGCGGGCTGGCAGAAGACGAAAAACAGGCCGCCCAGACAGAGCATGACCAGAGTCAGCGTGCGCAAGTGTGGCAAAAGTGCGGCTGCATGAGGGCGTTGCCCCTGGTTTTGCTGCGGGCGCAGCAAAAGGCTGGAGCCATGGGCTGTAATTGGAAAAAACATGCCTACTGCGCCGCGTGAAAGAGAGCGTTCATCAAAATAGTATCCGTATGCAGCCTAGCAGCGAGTGGGCTTTTTGGGGTTTGAGGCGATGACAAGCAGCAAACCCACCAAGGGAGTCAGCAGAACACTGGCAAAAAAGTTGCCCCAGAATCCCAGCCGGGAATTGATGCCCAAAAGCCCGATCAGCAGGCTCATGCCCAGTATGAGAGCGAACAATAGCACAGCGGGCCTCCCTTACTGTCTGACAGCGCCGCCACGGTGCGGTTGCAGCAGTGTTTTATTCAACCTCTGGATGTAATCCGATACATTTTCTCCGGGGGCGATCCAGCCTACCCCGGCGGGCGCTTGGGCTTCGGCAGACACGGCAGAATCCTGCCTTGCGGAGTCGTTACGCGACCCGTACTTCGGCGCATACTGCGCTCCGGATTGGGATTCGTGCTGGATTTGAGGGCGCAGGCCGGAATGTGAATTGGGGCGGACCGGGGGCGTTTTGCCGGGTTCGGGCCGCATCTGCCCTGGCTGAACTTGGCCAGGCCGTACGCCATCGGGCCGCTTCTGGTCTGGACTTTCCGCATCTGTTCCCGACATATCCGGCTTGACAGGCGTCTGCTGGTTTCCCTGCGCGGGAGTCTTGGGGGCCGCCCCCTGATTGGGCGTTTTTGCTGTATTGGCGGCATCAGGCGCGCTTGCGCCAGTGGGCGAATCTGCATTGAGAATAACAGGCAGGCCATCCTTGCCGCCGATCACAACCACCTTGGCGTTGGACGAACCCGCAAGCTCCTTGGTGGCCTGAATGCCTTCGTAGCGCAAAAAGTTCTGCGTCATGTGCTCGTTGACAAGCGTCTGGTAGGCCTTGATGCCTTCGCCTTCAATGGTCTTGCGGCGGGCTTCCTGCTGGGCTTCAAGCAGAATGTACTTGTAGCGCAGGTAATCCTGCTCCGCTATGAGCTTGCGTTCAATGGCCTCGCGCAGCACTTCGGGCAGGGTGATGCTTTTGACCACAAAGCCCTGAATAAGAACGGGGATGCGCCCCATTTCTTCCACTGCGTCCACCAGCATCTGGTCTTGCAGTTCCTGCCGCGCCGTGGAGTAGAGGTCGTCTGGCCGGTAACTGCCGATGGTTTGCCGCACGGCGGAATTCATGATGGGGATAACGACCTTGTCGCGGTAGTGCGGCCCGATTTCCTGATGCAGGTTGGGCAGGCGGTCGCGGATGATCTGAAAACGCAGCGAAATCTGCACGTTGATGGTCAGGCCGTCCACGGTCAGCACATCGATGTTTTGGGTTTCTTCCTGCACGCGCACATCATAGATGTACATGATGTTCCACGGCTGGATGAAATGTATGCCTTCCTCGTAGGTGTGCTGCAACTGTGTGCCGCCGCGAAAGCGCGCATACAGAACGCCCAGCTCACCGGGCTTGATGGAAATGACGATGCTCGGCCAGAGAAAGATGAGCAGCAGCGTTGCAACAGCACCCATGATTATCAACCGCAGGCGATTGCGGCGCAACATTTCCCGTATATTTGCACAGACGCTTTTCATTGGTCCAACCGATAGGTTTGCTGTGTATATTGCGCGGAGCCGCGCCAGAACATATCAAGCGTATAGTCTATGCACTGCCTTTCAAACAGAATGCAGCGTTCTTTGTCGTCTTCCGTCTGACCCATGCAGATATTGTAAAGAATGGGGCACATATCAACATTGAGCACAAATTCGCCAAGATTGGGGCGAGAATGGATTCCCTTGCGGGCGTGGTGCACGAGGCTCTTGACGTATTTGTTATTGCAAACCTGAATGCGTTGCCCGTAATCGTGGTTTTCTTCGTAGCATTTCAACCTGTTCTGAATGGTCTGCATGTTCTCCGCAGCATTCACTTCAGAGGGCAGGGTGTCGCGCACATTGTTGTACAGTTCGCGCACAAACTGGATGTTTGTATTGCCTGTAAGGTCTTTGGCCTCTGCCTTGGGCGTGGCGCACAGGCACAGCAGGGCCGTCAGGAAGAGGGCAGGCCGCAGAAAATGGCTGCTCATGCCTGTGCCCCTTCCCCTGCGGGTTCTTCCACAAAGCCGCCTTCGCGCATGGTCAGTACTCTGTCGGCCACATGGAAGTAGCGGTCGTCATGCGATATGGCCAGGATTGTGCCGCCCTGGCGGATGATGTCGGGCAGCAGCTCCTCGTAAAAGTAGCGGCGGAAAACAGGGTCGAAATCCGCGGCCACTTCGTCAAACAGGTAGATGTGGCGCTTTTCAAGCAGCGCGCAGGCCAGGGCAAGACGTTTGCGCTGCCCGGCAGAGAGATCAAGCGTGGAGAACGTGCCGTCTTCAAGCAGGCTCACCTTGGTTTCCATGTGCAGGGTGCGCAACACGTCCGTGAGCTGGGCCGGGGTGATGTTCAGGCCGAGGGGGCGGGAAAACAGGTGATAGTCTGTAGGCACAATGGTGAAGAGGTTGCGGTAGGATTCCATGTTAACGTCGGAAAGCATGACGTTGTTCAGGAACATTTCTCCGCTCTCGGGCGCGTACAGCCCGGCCAGCACCTTCATGAAGGTGGACTTGCCCGACCCGTTACCGCCGCGAATAAACAGCAGTTCGCCCTTGCGCAGCTCAAAGTTGTCTACCGCAATGCCGAAAAGTCGCATGCCGTTGCGGTCGTGGTAGTCAAAACGCACATCGCGCAGGGCAATGGAATCAAAAGATGGCACTATGGGGTCGGCCTGCTGCCAGCGCGCCTTGACGCCTGCGTTTTCAAAGGGTTCCGTCACGGCGTCTATCTGCGCTTCCACCGCTGCAAGTTCCTGCAGGCTCATTTCTACCTTTGCCATCATGGGCACCGAGGTAATCAGGCTGATGAGCGGGCTCAGACTGAACATGCACAACACCAGCAGCGAGGATGTTTCCGACGTTTCGAGGTTCAGAATCTTGGGCATGATAAAAAGTATCAGCCCCAGAATCAGCAGGTTGAACATGGCAAAAAATGATATGCCAAGGGCGTGTCTGTGCTCGGTAGCATCGCGGGCTTCTGATGCCACAGAAAGATCAGGGATGATCTGTTCGCCAAACAGCGCCGTAGTTTTGGGCTTGTGCATCTTGAGCTGCTGCAGACCGGCATAAAGGTCGCGCAGGCCTGCGCAAAAGCGCTGGTCGGCCTGCATGGCTGGCCCCATGTGCGCATGCACCTTGTTGATAAGGTGCAGAAAAATCCAGAACCCCATAGCAAGAAAAAGAAAAACACCCAGCGTACCGGGAATGGACACAGTTGCCATTTTGGCAAAAGAGAGCACCACCATCACCGTGTTGGCCGAGGCCGCCACCAGCATGCGGGCCGCTTCAACAACCATTTCGCGTCCGTCAAGCAAAGCGGACTGGATGCGGTTTTTGTCCAGTTTTTCATATTCCAGCAGGGAAACGCCGCGCAGCTTGGCGGCAATGCGCATGCGCCATTCCATGATGCCGCGCAGGGCAATCTGCGCCGAGCGCCCGGTTATGTAGCGGAAGAGAAAATAAAAGGAGGCGAGGCTCACCAGAAAAGCAAGAAAGGTGCTGAATTCCAGCCCGTCTTCAGAAAGCTGCTGCAAGCCCTGAAGCACCGAAAAAACGGCAAGTCCCTGCATGATGCCTGAGCCGAGGCACGCGGCGGCAATTTTTTTGCCTTCCTCGCCGGCCTGTTCCCACAGAAGTTTCAGAAAAAGCGATTCTTTCAGTTGCAGCATGTGGTTCTGTGGCCCCGGTGTTCAGGTGCGCCGCGCATTACAGCATGCCCGGCGGTCTTGTATGCGCCCCTTTGCAGTGCAGGGGCTCTGGTAAATCAATAGTCAACGCTGCCGCAATGGCAGAAGTGGCCTTTGCCAAGGCCTGTAATGTATGCTCTGACAGCCAGTTTCGGCATTCGCGCGGCTGGAAGCGGCGGGCGTAACAGCCAACACTTCCGTAAGGGCCAGTTGCCTGGCCCTTACGGAAGGCTCCGATTCCCGAAACCGTCAGAGATCGCCGATATTAGGCCGCGTCTGTGCCCGCTTCTTTGGCGGGAGTTTCAGCTGCGGCTTCGTCCTTGGTTCCTTTTTTCATCTTGTTCTTGATCTTGCCGACGAAGGTTTTGCCTTCTTCAACTTTTTCCCTGAAGTAGGTCTTGGCTTCTTCGGCATTGAAATCAATCAGGTTGCCGCCCTTTCTGAAGTGGCGGTCAAAAACCCAGCCAAGGGCATAGGTGCTGGCGCCGCCCATGATACTGATGGTGGCCGCGCCCGCGGTGAAGCCAATGACCGGAATGCTTTTCAGCAGCGAGGCGGCCAGGGGCACGCTTGCCGTGGTCAGAAGGCCGCCGCACAGCGAAGAAATAATGGATTTGACGCGTTCCTTTTTGAATTCAACGCCGTGGGCCTTGGCCAGTGCGTGAATAAGCTCAATCTGGAGGGCAGAAAGGCCCAGAAAATCTACAAGAGGCACCGGCACAAAACCAAGGCCGATAGCGCCGTACACACGCTTGCGGATGATGGCGTCCACCACTTCTTCCGAAGGGCAGGCGCGTTCGCACGTTTCCGTTTCAGCAGCGGTTTCTGCCTGGGCGACCATCTGATCTTCAACGCCGTCGACTTTGTTTTCCAACGTATCTTTAGTCATGTGCAACCTCGTTGTGACCGGTTTCAGGGTTACGGGAATTTTATTGGGCAACGGTCGTTTTATCAACGCCCGCCAGTGTGACGTCAAAGAGTTCGTCTGCCGAAATGAGCAGAATCAGCGGCAGATCCATGCCCATCTTCTGGGCAGTTACCAGATTCAGCGCAATCTTGGGCGTGTAGGCCGCTGTTTCAAGCTGGGTATTGGGCGGCAACAGGCCAAGCTGTGCGGCAATATGGTCAGCATAAAATTTGCCAAGAGGAACATAATCAAGTGTCGAAAGCCCCATCAGCGCGCCCCTGCGCACATGGACGCTTCCGTCGCGCGCAAAGGTCTTGATGTGGTGGGCGTTGAGTGTGTCAAAGATGGCCTGAGGATTGGCCTGCGTCCAGTCAAAGCAGTTGAGGGCCGAAATGTAAAAGGCATCCACGCCCGCGCTCATCAGCTTGTCTACGCCCCTGGTGCACGATTCCATGCTCTCCGCCTTGTCCAGAAAGGGGTACTCCACAAGGGTAAAGCCGCGCTCGCGCGCAACCTCGCGCGCTTCCCGCACGTTGGAGTATGAAAGTCCCTCTGGGCTGTCGTGATACATGATGCCAAGGCGAAGAAAGGGCAGCGCCTCATGAAACAGGGCAAAGACCTTGAACCATTTGTCCTTGGTGTAGCGGATGGTCAGGTTGGCGGCGCCCTTGCCGGTGACGCGATCCACAATACCAGCGCCTGCCGGGTCGGCCACGTCAACGCTCATGATGGGCGTTTTGCCGTTGTTTTCGGCAAGCAGGGCCTTGGTGGCCTCTGTTCCCATACTGATGATGACGTCGATATCCGGATTTTGCATCAGTTTGCGGGCCTCTGCGCGGTAGACGCTCTCAGAGGCATCCCAGCCGGGGCTGATGTACAGTTCGCCCGGCAGGGTAATGCGGTCGGCAACCCCGCGTTGCCGCAGGGCTTTGATGATTTCTTTTTGCAGCAGGGTAAATTCCCAGTACGGTCCGGCTTCAAAATAGGCCGCGACCTTGGGGCGCGAGGGTTTGGGCTGGGAGGGCGCCGGGGCTGACGCTGTCATCTGTTCCACAGGCTCGCGCTGGGGGGCCGCCTGTACGTTTGCGCACAGGCATACTGCGCAGCAAAGTGCTGCGGCAAGTGTGGCGAAGAACGATCCGAGGCGGCTGCTCATGGAACAAAATACCCTATGATGCGTTCTTGGTGACACAGTGTGTCCGCCGCTCGGCGGTTCTGCCCAAAAACTTGAGTGGATTTTTTCCAAAATCCGTGTGGAGCAGACAATCTTTTTTATGGCAATCTGTGCTATTGGCGGCGTTGGGCCACACGAATTTTTACGCGGGCGCAAAGCATGCGCGCAGGTTTTAACATATCAGAGGAAAAGCGGTATCGTCCACATGAATTTGGGGCGCGCATCGGCATTTCTGCATGTTTTTTGGCGGGTTGTAGGGATCAACAGGCAAGGCAGACCACGACGTCACGGCAGGGGCTTTGAGCCGCCACGCTGCACAGGTAGCCGTCTGTTGTTCTGATGTCGCGGCTTGTCCACTGCCCGCCCTCATCAAGCATTGTAGCTGTGCCTTGGGCAGGGTTTGCAGTGAAGGATGCTATCCAGCCGCTCTCTTGCGGCCCGGTGTTTACGCTAAAGCTTTGCAAGGGCATGCTCAGGCCCATGCCCACGGCCTTGATTACGGCCTCTTTGCGCGTCCAGCAGCGGTAAAAGGCCGTTTGCAGCTCCGCCGGGGGCAGGGACAGCAGGTCTTTTTGCTCCTGCGGGTGCAGCTGGCTGGTCAGTTCCGCCGCATCGGGCAGGGGGCGTATTCTTTCCACATCAATGCCCACGCCTGCGCATCGGCAAAGGGCCACCCATATCATGCTGCCCGAATGGCTGATGGAAAAATCAGCGGACACTCCGGGGCAAAAGGGCTTGCCGTATGGGGAGCGGGCAAACTCTGCGGCACTGTCCTGCCCAAAGGCGGCGCGCAGCAGACGCCGCGCCAGCGCCCTGCCAGCCAGATGCCGCGCCGCATCTTCGATGTGCACATAGCGCCCGGCCTCCTGCTGTTCCTGCGGGGTGGTGTGGGCTTCGCAATGGCTGGGCCATTCAGCAATATTTTCAAGCTCCAGACCAACGCACAAAATGGACTTTTCTGGGGCGGAAGGCGCGCGCCAGTTGTAAAAATGTTGCGCCAGCACCGCCTAATCCGCAGGCTGGAGGGTGTGCGTCATGTGGTCTGCCAGTTCCTGCCAGTGATCCTGAACGTAAAAATGGCCGCCGCTGAAGGTGCGTACCGTGCATTGCGCATCTGTCAGGGTTTGCCAGTGCAGGGCGTCAGCCTCGGTAACGAGATCATGGCTGCCAATGGTTGTGTGGATGGGCAAGGGTAATGGGCTGTAGGGGGCGGGCTGCCATCCTTCTATGGCCATAAAATCAGCGCGGAGCATTGGTTCAAGGTAGTTTCTGAAATCCTGCGACTGCGCAATCTCGGGCGGAATGCCGCCCATGCGGGCCACGTAGTCCCACAGCGCGCCTTTGGGAAGCTGATCGACAGGGCATGAAATCCCGGTGCGCATCCGGCCTGGCGTGGTGGCGGACGAAATGAACAGGGCCGAGGGCAAGGGCAGCGCCGCATCGCAGGCAAAGCGCGCGCAAAGAAAGGCCAGCAGCCCGCCCATGCTGTGGCCAAACAGGGCATAGGGGCCAGTGTGGGCGGCAGAGCGGATCTGCTCCAGCAGGTCGCGCCCCATGCTTTCCATGCTGGTAAGCAGCCGTTCCCGGCAGCGGCGGCCTTTGCCTGGCAGTTCGAGAGGTCTTATGGTGATCCATGCCGGAAAAAATTCGTTGAACCTTGCATAAAAGGCGGTATTGCCTCCGGCGTGGGGAATGCAGAAAAGTGTTGTAGCCGTGTGTTGCATGTGTTGCGCCTACAGTTCAACCCATCCGGCATCGTCATCAAGTTTTTGGATGATGATGCGCGAGGCCTGTTCTTCGTGCCCGATGCGGGCATGCATCTGCTTGAGAACAATGTTGCCCTCGCTGATGCCGCAGATTTCCAATTTACCGATGTCATGACCGATTATGTACTTGAAGCGCTTGCCATAGCCGCTGAGTTGCGCCTTGGCCTTGTCCACAATGGCAATGCCCTGCTTGAGCGGCAGTTGAAAATGGTGCCGCACTCGTGAGACCGGCATGCACTGGTACAGATAATACGGGTTCACCCCAATGGAAAGCAGGCGGTTCATCAGTTCGACAATGTCTTCTGCTCTGTCGTTGACGCCGCGCAGCAGCACCGCCTGATTGTTGATGGTGGCCCCGCACAGGCGCAGCCTCTTGATGGCCTCGGCCGAGGTGAGCGTGATCTCGCGCGCATGATTGTAGTGCGTGGCAATGTACAGAGCCTTGCGCTCGGCAAAGGCGCGCAGGGCATCTATGAGGGCGTCGTCAAAGATGCGCAGAGGGTAGGTGACGGGAATGCGCGTACCGATGCGCACAAAATCCACATGGTCGATCTCGGCCAGCCCCTCCAGCATTTTTTGCAGCACCGGGGTTGCTAGGGTCAGGGGGTCGCCACCGGAAAGAATGACGTTGTTGATCTTTGGATGGTCGGCAATGTATTGCAGCGCCCCGGCAAAGTTGCGCAAGGTCTGCTGGCTGGAGTGCCCTACAATGCGGCGGCGAAAGCAGTGGCGGCAATGCATGGCGCAGCATTCTGTCGTGACCAGCAGTGCAGTGCAGTCGTATTTATGCAGTACGCCATTACCCTTGTCATGCTTGTCGTCGCCGTAGGGGTCGGCAGTTGTCGCGCCCATGGATCCGGCAACCACCAGTTCTTCCGCATCAGGGAAGCACATACGGCGTATGGGATCGCTGGGATCGTTTTTATCTATAAGGCTCAGATAATAGCGGGGAATGTTGACCGGGTGCACCTCGGCGACTTCACGAAGCGTTGCTTCCTCTTGTGGACTGAAGGTGGCGTATTGCTTCAACTGGTCGATGGTGACGACATTGTTGGCAAGTTCCTTTTTCCAATCAAGGCATTCCCAGCAAGGTTCAGCGTCCATTATCCCGGCCTCTGTTTGCGGATGGATTTTCTGTTGTTCAGGTGTTTTGTATGTGCCTGAACACCCGGATATAGAGTTGTTGTTGAGGAAATGCATTCAATATCCGGATTGCGTTCTACTCATGAATTTACGGCAAAAACTGTCCAAAGTATATGTAAAACTTGCTAATATGCAGGCTGTGAGCTATTTTGCCCACCATGTTGCACTAAGCGCATTAAAGCCGCAGTGGGGGACGGAATGGCAAAGATTGTGCCTTTAACCGGGTGTCAAAAAGAACTGTGGCTCTCTGCAAAAGCGGCGCTGTCCGACTATGCCGAAACCTCTATTCGGGGCTGTTATCACATTGACGCCCTGCTCGATCCCGATCTGTTGCGTCAGGCCATCAAGCGCACGCTGCATTTCACGCCTCTGCCCGCCGCCTCCCTGTGCCAGGATGAAGCCGAACCGTATTTTCTTGTGGGCGAACCACAGGAGCCTGATTTCAGGGTTCTGGACGCCGCTGCGCAGCCGGACCCCGCCGCTGCTGCCGACTGCATGATCGACGAGTTTTTTGAAGAACCGGTCGAAAATCCCCTTATGCGCTACGCCCTTGTCATCACTGGCGAGGCAAGCTGCATCGTTGCCATGAAGTGCTCGCACGTGGTGCTGGACGGGCTGGCATTCTTTTTTCACATAGCTGTTATTGCGGACGTTTACACAGCCCTCGCGCGCGGAGAAACGCCAGACCTTGGCGAGCCGTGCTCCTGCGAAGAAGCCTACCTTGAAGATCAGGCGCACTGCGCCTCGCCGCGTTTTCAGAAAGACATGGCCTTTTGGCAAGAACACCTCTCCCGCCTGCCAGAAAAACGCCTGCTGCGCGCCCTGCCGGGGCGCCCCGATGTGCTTGGCGAGAGCCGTCACCAGAAGTTTGTGCTGTCAGAAAAAGCCTCGCGCGAAACGTCCGCGCTCATTGCCGCCCACAAGGTCAGCCCCGCGGTGTTTTTTACGGGCATCTATGCACTTATTGTGTCGTTCATGAGCGGAGAAAAGGACATCGTGGCTCTTGCCCCCGTGGCCTATGGGGAGCGCAAGGTGCTATACCGGCGGCAGGGGGCCATGATGTCGCTGCCGCCCCTGCTGGTGAACGTGGCCGCGCACGATACCTTTGCCGGGCTGCTGGAGGCCGTCAGCGCGCAGAACGGCTCGTTTTACCGTCATGTGCGCACGCCTTACCAACTGGCTGCCCGCCAGCTTGAAGGCAAAAATTTTGCCTTTCTGGCAGATACCTTTGTCAATTTTCTGCCCAATACGCCTCCCGGCACACCGGAATTCCCCATTGTCGAGGCGGAGCAGAGGCACAGCGCCAAGGAGCCGATTCTTTTCGGCACACTGGTCATGCAGGAGCTGCGCTCGGGCTGTTTTTCGCTCACGGTGCGCAACAGCCGCAACCACCTGAGTGACAGGGATGTGGAGCGTTTTGTCGCCCGCGTTGAGAGCGTAGTGGCCCAGCTTGCCGCTGGCATTGAGCCGCCGCAGCTTGACTACCTGCTGGATGAAGAAAAACGGGAACTCGCGCAATGGCGCAGCGGCCCTGCCAGAATGTACGATATCCGTTCCTTGCCCGAACTTTTTGACGCGGCGGCGGATGCCTTTGCCGGACGCGTTGCCGTCAAGGACGAATGGGGCAATGCCCTTTCGTACGCGCAGGTGCGCGAAAATTCCCTGAGGTGCGCCTCGTGGCTGGCCGGGCAGGGCGTTGCGCGGGGCGGCATTGTGGCGGTGGCTGCCCAGCGCACAGCCAATCTTCCAGAAGTTGTTCTGGGAATCCAGAGGCTTGGAGCAGTCTATCTGCCCATAGACCCCAAGGCCGCACCCGACCGCATGGCCTATATTGTGGAAGACGCCGGGGCAGACATCACGCTTGATCTGGCCGACCTTGCCTACCGCCAATCCCCCATAACGCCCTTGCCGCAAGCACCTCTGGCCGGGGATGGAGCCTACCTGATCTACACCTCTGGCTCCACGGGCAAGCCCAAGGGCGTACTGGCCCCGCACGGCGGCTTTGCCAACATGATTCAGGGGCAGATCGAGCTTTTTGGTGTGCAGGCTGATGACCATGTGTTGCAGTTTGCGCCGCCCATTTTTGACGCCTCGCTGTCGGAAATGTTCATGGCTCTGCTGGCTGGGGCCGCCCTGTATCCGGTGAGCGACCAGTGCCGCAACGCGCCCTGGACGCTGCGGCAGTACATGATTGATAACGACATCACCGTTGTCACCCTGCCGCCCTCGTACCTCAACCTTTTTGAGGGAGAGCCGTTCCCCGGTTTGCGTGTGCTCATAACAGCGGGCGAGCCGCCTGTGGTGGGCGATGCCCTGCACTATGCCAAGGACCTGCGTTATTTTAACGCCTACGGCCCTACGGAAACGTGCGTCTGCGCGGCCATGAAGGAAGTTTCGCCCTTTGAGCCGCAACCCATCGGTGTGGGCAGGCCCATCCCCAACGTGACGCTTTCCATCCGCAATGCCGAGTGGCGCGAGCTGCCCGCAGGCATGGCGGGCGAACTGTGGATAGGCGGGGCCAGCCTTGCCATCGGCTACCACAACAAGCCTGAAATGACGGAGCAGCGTTTTATCCACCTTACGCAGGAAGGAAACGCCCGCTTTTACGCGTCCGGCGATCTGGCCTTGTGGTCGGACAAGGGCGAAATCCTGCTGCTGGGCCGGGCTGACGATCAGGTTAAAATACGCGGCAACCGGGTGGAGCTGGCCGAGGTGGCCTGCCTGCTTGAAAGCTGTGAAAGCGTCAGTCAGGCGGCGGTGCTGGCCGTCAAGGATGCGGGCGGTCAGGTCAGCCTTGCGGCATTTTTTGTGCTGCGGCCCGGCGCATCCATAGAAACGGTGGTTTCGTGGAGCAGAACAAGTCTGCCGCTCTACATGGTGCCCTCGGCCTGGCACGTGCTGGAAGCCATGCCCCTTGCCCCTACGGGCAAAATAGACCGCAAGGCCCTGCAACACATTGCACGGCGCGGCGAAGCGCAGGGCGGCAGTGACCGTAAGCCCCATGCTGGGCTTCTGGAGATTTTTGAGCGCGTGCTCGGCCGGGCCTATGATCCTGAAAAAAGCTTTTTTGCCCAGGGCGGCAACAGCCTTAACGCCATGTCGTTGCTGCATGCCATCCGCAAAACTTTTGACGTTGATATTTCCTTTCGCAGTTTTGTCAGCTGCGAAACGCTGTTTGATGTGGAAGCCCTGCTTGGCGGTGTTCGTGCGGAGTCGGCCCTTGCGGGCATTGAAAGCGCGCCGCTCAGCACCGGGCAGTTCCGCATCTGGGCCTACCAGCAGGTGAACGAAGGCTCCATTGACTACAATATGCCCCTGCTGCTTGAACTGCGGGGCGACAAAACTGCGGATTTTCTGGAAGGCCTGCGCAGGGCTGCCAACGCGCAGGAGCTTTTTCACTGCACCGTGACGGGCGATATAGACAATCCCCATTTTGCGAGGGGCAAGGGCGAGGTCTACCTGTGCAGCGTGGCCATTGCCGATGCGCGCGAAGCGGCGGTATTTTTTGACCAGCAGATACACACGCCCTTTGATCTGCGTGTGGAGCCGCCCGTGCGCCTTGTGGCCGCAGTTTTGCCGCAATGCGTTCAGGTGCTGGTGCTGGTGCACCATGTGGCGGGCGATGGCGAAACCCTTGAAATCCTGTTGCAAAATGCCTTGCGTTATTTGCGCGGCGAACCTCCCGTGCGTGGTCTGCTGGCTGTGCAGGAGGCTTTTTGCCGCAGGCAGGCCGCTTATGCGGCATCGCCAGCCTGCGCCGATGATGCTGCCTACTGGCAAGAGGTGCTCACGCCGCCAGTGCCCACGGTGAATCCGGCCGCAGGAGCCGCCAGCCGCAAGGGCGCCATGATCGGCGTTGACCTTGATGCGGAAACCGCGCAGGGGTTTGAAATTCTGGCAAAAAATTCTGGCGCGAGCGTGCTGGCCTGCTTTGTGGCCTTGGCGGGGCGCGCACTCTGCCGCCGCTTTGAAAGAAAGGAACTGTTGCTGGGTGTGCCCATGGGGCTGCGCGAAACGCAGGACGAATTCTGCGCTGCCGGGTTCTACGTCAACACCGTCCCCCTGCGTGTGCGCCTTGACGGCCTTGAAGACAGCGCCGCCGTGGCCGATGCCGCCCGGCAGATGCGGCAGGCCATTGAGCACAGCCGTTACTGCGCTGCGGATATTGTGCCCGAATTTCTGGCAACGCATGCGCATTTTGAACCTGTGGGAGTTCCGGGGCTTGAACTGAACAGGTTGGAGCTGGAATTGCGGGCCAGCAAGCTCACAGCCAGCTTTACCCTCGTAACGGGCACGGCTTCGCGCATTGTGCTGGAGTATGACGCGGGTTGCATCGCCGATGCCGCGGCCCTGCTGGATGATCTGGCGCAGAGCATGCGGCGTGCCTGCGAAGGGCTTGCCCGCCGCAATCCCCGGCAGGTACTGGCCGATGCCTGGCGCGAGATTCTGCACCCCGGCAGTTCCAGCGCTGTGCAGGAAGAAAACGACTTTTTCCGCGATGGCGGCGATTCCATCAAGGCTATCCAGATAACGGGCATTCTGCGCCGCAGCGGCATAACTGCCTTGAGCGCGCCGGATTTTTTGCGTAAGCCCCGCTTTGGCGATCTCTGCACTCTGCTGGAAAGCGCTGTCAGCGACCCATCTGTAACGCAGGCTATGGACTATACGCCTGTCGCCCCTGGCGAGCGGGTTCCCCTGCTGCCTTTTGCCCGCTATTTCCTGAAAGCGCACCCCAGCCACTGGCAGCAGTTCTTCATGCTGCTGCCGCTGGAAATCCGCGCGGATGTGCCAACGGCGACCATTGAAGCCTGGCTGCAAACCCTGCCGGAACATCACGAATCCCTGCGCATGGCTTTTGCGCCGGATCATGCCGTGCTGCTGGCCGAACCGCAAAAAATAACCCTGCACTGCCGTGATTTCGCCGACACTGTGGAGCAGACAAGCCTGCTGCGCGAAGCTGTGGCGGAGATCACGGCGGGCCTTGATGCGGCATGCGGCAAAACTCTGGGTACCATGTTGGCCCGGCAGGGCGAGAGGCGCTTCTTGTTGCTGGTGGGGCATCACCTTGCGCTGGACGCGCTCTCGCTTGAAACCCTGCGCCAGGGCTTGCTCCATTATTGCCGTACGGGGAAAGTCCAGCGCGAAGCGCACGGCCTTGCCCTGCGCGCCCGCGAGGTTGAGCGGCTGCGCGCTGGCGGGGCATTCCCGTCTGCGGAACAGCGCGTTTTGTGGCGGGCTGCCTGCGCAGAACCATGCGAACCCTTGCGTGCCCTTTTGCCGCAGGGCAGGGGCCGGGACAGGGCCGTCAGCCGTGCCCGTCTGTCCGCGCAGCTTGAGGGCTTTCGGCTGGAATACAGCACCGCTGCCAAGGCCGATCTGTTAGCCGCGCTTGCCTGCGCCCTGCACGCCCAAGGGCAGAAGGCGGCGGTACGCGTAACGCTTGAAAGCCACGGGCGCGATGAACTTTTGCCCGGATTTGACGCCAGCCGCAGCCTTGGCTGGTTTACGGCAGTTTGCCCCATGCCTCTTGAGCCTGCCCTGAACTGCGCGCAGGCCCGCGAAGCCCTTGGCCCGTGGCTGGCGCAGCATTTCAGCCCTGAAAACTGCAATGCCTATGGGTACCTGCGGCAGGAAGATCCCGTTGAATTTGGCTACACGGCGCAGATTGCCTTCAACTATCTGGGGCGTGTGACGGGCCTGCCAGACGAAGAGGCCTCCCTGATGATTTCGGCTCTGGCGCCGGGGCTTGTTCCCGAGCTTGTCCATGCCGACATGGAGGCGGATGCCCCGCTGGAACTTTCGGTCTTTTTTGACCAGAAGGGCATCCTGCACCTCGGGGCGTGGTTCAGCCCGCACTGTCTGACGCAGGATTGGGTTTTCGGTTTGCTCCAGAACTGGCTTGCCGCCCTGAAAACCCTGCCCGCCTATCTGCCGCAGCAAACTCTGGACGCCATTTTTGCCGCCTGCGGCTGCCATGCGGACGATGTGGAGCGCATCGCGCAGCCGGATGCCGGGCATGCGCCCTTGCTGTATCAGTCTCTGCTTGCGCAATCAGGGGTTTACACCCAGCAGGTTGAATTTCATTTTCGCGGCCCGGTGGATATTTTTGGGCTCATGCGCGCGTGGGAAGCGCTCACCGCGCGGCATGAAAGCCTGCGTTCCCTCTTTCCCATGCCGGTGGAAGGCGAGTTTTACCGCGTGGTGTTGCGCAAGGGCCGCACCAGCCTTGAATTTCACGATTTTTCTCACTTGCCGGAGGCCGAGGCCGAGGCGGAAGCACAGACCCTGCTGCGCGCGGAACGGCAGCGCGGCTTTGACGTGCAGCGCGGCCCCCTGCTGCGGGCGCGGTTTTTCCGCCGGGGTGCCGACCGCGTGGTCATGAGCTGGTGCTTCCACCATCTGCTTATGGACGGCTGGTGTATGGGCGTGCTGTTGCGGGAACTTTTTGCCATGGCCGGGGCCAAGGGCGGGCCAGAAAACAGCCGTTTGCCGGAGCCTTTCCCGCTGGAGACCTATTCCCGCTGGCGCGCGCAGTTTGATGAACGCGCGGCGCGGGCCTACTGGGCCGGATTGTTGCAGGATTTCAGCGGGCCGACCGGGGTTGAGCTGGCGCAATCGGCTCCCCGCGCTGCCACCTCCGGGGAATTTGACGAACCGCAGACAGTGGAACTGGAACTGGACGCCGCACAGAGCGCCAGCCTGCAAGAGCTGGCAAAAACAGAGGCGGTGACGCTTTCCGCCCTTGTTCAGGCTCTGTGGGCCGTGGTGCTCGGCAATGCCAACAGTGGCTGCCGCGATGTGGTCTTTGGCGTGGTTACTTCCGGTCGTCCGGCGGAGCTGGCGGGTATTGAGTCCGCCGTGGGGCTGTTCATCCAGACCTTGCCCCTGCGGGCGCGCTGGACAACCAGCGACTCCCTCGGCGCGCTGCTGGCCCATGTGAAAGAGCAGAATCTGCAGCAGATGCGCTATGGCTATGTGCCCCTGGCGACACTGGGCAGAAATCTGCTCGACCACCTGATGGTCTTTGAAAATTATCCTGTTGATACGTGTTTTGATCACAACCGCGTTGAATTGTGCGACATGCGCGGTTTTGAAAAGCTGCCTTACGCCCTGGGCATTTCGGTTATTCCCGGCGTAAATCTGCGTTTCCGCTTTTTGTATGATCCCGAGCGTTTGCCAGAGGAGAGGGCGCTTGCCCTGCGCAACGGGCTGCATGCCGTGCTTGCGGCAGCGGCCTCAGGGGCCGGGCGTACCTGCCTTGCGCTGGAAGAAGCGGCGAGCAACGCGGGGCTGACCGCAGAAAGGCCCATCGCAGAGCATGACGGAGCAGAGCGGTGCGGGACAGAGCCGTGCGTTGCAGAAAGCGCGCCCGATAACGCTGCCGCTGCAGCCGTGCAAGCCCAGGTCCCGCAGGGGCCGGATGTGGCGGCTCTGGCGGAAACCGTGCGCGCGGCCTATGCCGCCGTGCTTGGTTGCCCCGTGGATTCTGTGGATGCGGACTTTTTCCAGCTTGGCGGGCACAGCCTCATAGCCATGAGCTTGCTCTCGCAGTTGAGCAAAAGCCTCTCTGTGGCGGTGGGCATAGAGGATGTGATGGGCTATCCCAGCCCGCGCGCCCTTGCGGCCCGCATTGGCAGTCTGGCAAAGCCGGATGCTGTTATTCCGCGAGTGGAAGGGCTTGCAGCCTACCCCCTGTCGCCAGCCCAGCAGCGTATCTGGTTTCTGCAAAAGCTGCATGAGGGCGGTCAGGTTTATGTTATTCCGTTTGCGGCCCGGTTGCGCGGCCCCGTGGATGCCGTGGCCCTGCAAAAGGCCCTTACCCTGCTTGAAGAAAGGCACGATGCCCTCCGCCTGCGCGTGGCGCTGGATGCGCCGGAGCAAAGATTTGCACCTGCTGGCGGCCTGCGGCTTGAATGCTACGACACGCCCCTTACCGATGCCGTCTATCTGGGCATGAGCCTGCCTCTGGGGCCGGAAAGGCCCTTGGTGCGCGTGGCCCTGTTCCGGCAGGAAGACGGCAGCCATGCGCTGGTGTTCTGCTTCCATCACATCATTTTTGACGGCTGGTCGGCGGAAGTTATCACCCGCGAACTCAACGAAGCCTACGGCGCCGTGCTGCAAGGCAGCGTGCCGCAGTGGCGGCCTCTGGATCTGGATTTTGCAAGCTACGCCCTGTGGGAATCGCAGCGGGAGGCGGAAGGTCTTGAACAGATATGCAGCGACCTCGCGCCGTTGCCGGAGCGTCTGCGCCTGCCGCTGGATTACCCCCGCCCGGCGGTGCAGCGTTTTGAAGGGGCCGTGCAGAGCTTTGATCTGGGCCTTGAACGCAGCCACGCCCTCAAGGATTGGGCCTTGCGGGCCGGGGTGACGGTATTTCCCGTGCTGCTTGCTCTGGTGGATGCCTTTTTGCTCCGCCATACCGGGCAGGACGACATTATTGTGGGCTGCCCCGCGGCAAACAGGGAGCATGAGCAGGTTCAGGGAGTTGTGGGCCTCTTTGTCAACACGCTGGCAGTGCGGGCGCGCATGAACGCGCAGGGCGGCTTTGCCGAGCTGGCAGGCACGGTGGACGCCGCGTTCAGAAAATCATTGTCCGCGCAAAACTGTCCCTTTGAAAAAGTTATCGAAGCCGTGGGGGTGGAGAGAAATGCCGCGCGCAATCCCGTGTTTGACGTATTTGCCGCGCTGGAAGACGCAAGCTGGAACAATTTTGGCCGCACGCCTCTGTGCATGGAACCTCTGCCCTTGCCGCACCAGTGTAGCAAGTTTGACTTGAGTTTTTACTTCAGGGAGCGGGCAGACGGCGGCTATACGGTGGATGTGGAATACTGCACCGAGCTTTTCAGCCCGCAGACAGTCCGCCGCATGACCGAGCGCCTGCTGACCCTTGCGGACGCCGTGCTGGCTGATGATGCAAAGCCCCTGGCAGAACTGGATATTCTGCCGGCGCAGGAGCGCGCAGAACTCGCCAGCTTTAATGATACGGCGGAACCGCTGGATATCGCCGCCGACATGGACAGCCGTTTTCGCGCTCAGGCTGCCCGCACCCCCCATGCTCCGGCAGTACTGGACGCCGCAGGCACGACTGTTTCCTACGCGCAGTTCAACGCGCAGGTGGATGCCGTGTGTGCATGGCTGCAAGGGCAGGGCGTGGAGCGCGGGCAGTATGTGTGCGTGTGCTTTGAGCGCTCGCCCGCGATGCTGGCCTGCATTTTTGCCGTTTTGCGGCTTGGGGCCGTCTATGTGCCGCTTGCCGCCACCTTGCCCGCCGAGCGCAAGCGGTCTGTGTTTGAAGACCTCGGGCAGTGCGTGGTGCTGTGCGAGGCGCGCTTTGCGGAAGCCTTCTGCCAGAATGGACAGAATGGACAGAATGGGCAGTGCGGGCAGTGCGGTCAGCGCGTGCTCTCGCCTGATTTTGAGGCGCTGACTGCTGGCGCGCAGGTGCCGGGCGGCGTTCCTCCTTATGAAGCGGAACCGCTGCCGCCGGATTCTCCGGCCTACGTGATCTTTACTTCCGGCTCCACCGGGCGGCCCAAGGGCGTGCCTATCGAACACGCCAGCGTTGCCAACCGCCTGTTGTGGATGCAGTCGCGCTTTCCCATCGGGCAGGGCGATGTGGTGCTGCAAAAAACCACCACCACCTTTGACGTGTCGGTGTGGGAGCTGTTCTGGTGGGCGTGGCAGGGCGCGGGCATTGCCCTGCTGGAGCCGAATGCGGAGAAAAATCCCGCCCTCATCGTGCAGGCCATTGAGGCCCGCCGGGTCACGGTGCTGCATTTTGTGCCGTCCATGCTGCGGGCTTTTCTGGATCATCTGGAGGCGCACCCCGGCGATGTGCGCAGGCTGCGGTCATTACGTTATGTGTTCACCAGCGGCGAGGCCTTGCCCCGCGAACTGGTGGCACGGTGGAATGCCCTGACGCACGCGGATCAGTTGCAGGTGGAGCTGCACAATCTCTACGGGCCCACCGAGGCGACCGTGGACGTATCGTGGCAGCCCTGCCTGAACACGCCGCCCCAAGCTGTGCCCATTGGCCGCCCGGTCAGCAATACCCGGCTGTACGTGCTGGATGCCTGCAAGTTCCCTGTGCCGCTGGGCGTAACGGGCGAGATCTATATTTCGGGCATTCAGGTTGCCAGAGGCTATCTGAACCGGCCAGACCTCACGGCCCAGCGTTTTATGGATGACCCTTTTGCCCCCGGCAGCCGCATGTACCGCACGGGCGATCTGGGGCGCTGGCTGGCCGATGGCAGCATTGAATACCTCGGGCGCAACGATGATCAGGTGAAAATTCGCGGCTACCGCATTGAGCTTGGCGAGGTCGAGGCGGCGCTTGGGCGCTGCCGGGGCGTGTCGCAGGCCGTGGTGCGGATGGGGCGCATTGGCGAATACGCGGCGCTTGAGGCCTTTTTGCTGCCGCAGGGCGGCGCACGCCTTGATCTGGTTGGCATCCGCGCGGAGCTTGCTGCCCTGCTGCCCAACTACATGTGCCCCTCCCGCTTTTTTGTGGTGCAAGATATCCCGCTGAGTCCCTCGGGCAAGGCCGACCGCAAACGTTTGCAGGGCCAGCCCCTGCTGGCGGGTGGAGAAAAGAGCGCCGCCCCCGCTGCACACGGCCCGGATGCATTGCAGGCAGGTTCGCAAACAGGCGAGGAAACTGGCTCGGAATCCGGCGTCTCCACCGCACAGATCGAGGCCGTGCGCGAGGTGTGGCGGCAGGTCATGCCGGAAGTGGAAGCGGGGCCTGATCTGGGATTTTTTGACGCGGGCGGCAATTCGCTCCTGCTGGTGCGGCTGCACACCCTGCTGGACAAACAGTGGCCGGGAGTATTCACGCTGGCGGGGCTTTTTTCAGAAAGCACCATCCGCGCGCAGGCCGCCTTTATTGCGCGGGCGCAGCATGCTGGCAGCAGCATTGCAACTTGCCGCGCAACCACCGCGCCCATAGCCATTATCGGTATGGCCGTGCGCCTTGGCGACTATGCCGATGTGCAGAGTTTCTGGCGTGATCTTGCCAGAGGCGCGGACAAGAATATCCCCATGCCCGAAAAACGGCGCGGCGAAACGCGGCAGATATTTGATGCCGTGGGTCTCGCCTTTGACGATGCCCGCCTGCGTGAGGCGGCCTATCTTTCGGATATTTCATCCTTTGATTACCGGCGGTTCGGGCTTTCACCCAACGATGCCAGCCTGCTTGACCCGGCCCAGCGCGTGTTTCTTGAAACAGCCCTGCGTGCCCTGGACGATGCGGGCTACGGCGGCAGCGCACTGGAAAACGCAGATGTGGGCGTTTTTGTGGGCGCAAGCCCGGTGCGTCTGTTCCAGACTGCCGTAACGCGGGCCTTTCCCGATTTGGCGGAGCAGACCTACCTGCTCAATGTGCCTTCCAACGTGCTGGCCCGCCTGAGCTACATGAAAAACTGGCACGGCCCAGCGGCCAGCGTTGATACGGCCTGCTCGTCCGTGCTTGCGGCCCTGCATCAGGCCTGCCGCAGCCTGCACGAGGGCGAGTGCGCCGTGGCCCTTGTGGGCGGCGCGCATGTTATTGATCTGCCTGTAAAGGCCGATGCGGCCTTTGCCATTGAGTCTGTCTCTGGTCGTACCAGAACCTTTGACGCCGGGGCCGAAGGCGTTGGCGCGGGCGAAGGGGCGGCGGTATTCCTGCTCAAGCCGCTGGATGCCGCACTGCGCGATCATGATGCCATACATGCGGTGATCCCCGGCAGCGCCGTCAATCAGGACGGCAAGTCCTCCAGCATGGCCGCGCCCAATCCCGAGGCGCAGGCCGAGGTCATTGACCGCGCTGTACGGAACGCGGGCGTCTCGCTGGCGGACATCCAGTTTTTTGAGGCCCACGGCACGGCGACGGTTCTGGGCGACCCTGTGGAAATCGAGGGCCTGCGCAGGGCCTTTGCCCGGCAGGGCGCGCGGCGGGAGCAAAAGGCGCTTATCGGTTCAGTCAAGGGTAATCTGGGGCATCTGGATGCCGCCGCTGGCGCTGCTGGCCTTGCCAAGGCCGTGCTCTGCCTTGAAAACGGCCTTGTGCCGCCGCAGCCGCATTTTGAGCGGCCCAATCCCCATATTGATTTTGAGGCCGCGCCCGTGCGCGTGGCGCAGATGCTTGAGCCGCTGCCCCCACAGGAGCGGCCCTGGCGCTGCGGCGTCAGTTCCTTTGGCCTTAGCGGCGTAAACACCCATGTGATTGTGGCGGAGCATCAGGCGGAGCCTTTGCCGCAGGACGACGGCCACTGGCAGTGCGTGGTGTTTTCCGCCCCGGACGAAACCTCGTTGCAGGACTACGCCAGGGCGATCGCGGCGGCTGTGGCGCGCAACGAGGGCTGGGCTCTGCATGCCGTTGCCGCCACCCTCATGACAGGGCGGGATGCCCTGCCTGTGCGCGCGGCCCTTGTAGTGCGTTCCCGGCAGGAACTGCTTGAACAACTGGACGCAGAGGTCACGGGCATTGCCGTGGGTAATGCGGCACGCCATGACAGCCGGGACAGCATGGAAAATTCGCTCCCCGGCGCATTCTTTGTTTCGCAGGAAGCGGCGCAGGCAGCCGCTAGCGCCTATCTTGCCGGGGCAAGCCTCGCGTGGCCCGCAGAAAGGCCCGTCTACAGGGTGCATCTGCCCGCAGCTCCTCTCGCCGCCGCTACATTGTGGCCGCGTTTTGCCGCGCATTTTCTTTCCGAGCCTGTCATGACGCCTGCCGGAAAGGCCTTTGCCCTTGCCGTGGACAGGCCGGATTTCTGGCCTGCGGCGGAGCACAGGCTTGAAGGCACTCCCTTGCTGGTGGGCATGAGCCTGCTGGATTGTCTGGGATGGATTGGCGGAGCCGCTCCCCTGAGCCTGCATGATCTGCGCTGGCGCAAGCCCGTAACCTGCGGCCCCGGCTGTCGCGCGGTATTGTTGGCGCAGGAGCAGGGCGATGCCCTTGCCGTGGAGCTGCACCACTTTGAACCTGCCCCCCGCAATTCTGGTGAGGCTTCCACGACAGGACTGTCCACAGGCACATGGAACGTGGCCGCCAGCGGCCTGGTGCGCGGCGGGATTGCCCGCCCTGCGGCGTTGAATCTGGCTACAGTGCGCGAAAGCCTGCACGAAATAGAGCAGCAAGATGCGCCGGAAGATTCGCCGCTCATGGTCAGCGGGCGCTGGCAGTGCCGCAAGGCACTCTGGGGAGCGGAGGACGGCAATACTCTGCTGGCAGAGCTGTGTCTGCCCGAGGCCTATCGTGCGGATTTCAATACCTTCCGCTGGCATCCGGCCATGATGGACATCGCCGCGAGCCTTGCCCTGCGCGATGCTTACGGTTTTGTGCCCGCTGGTTGCCGCATGGCGCGGCTCTACAGCCCCCTGACCGCGCAGGCCTTTGCGCTGGTGCGCATCACTGACCGCCAGCAGGGCATGATTGTGGCCGACTGTACGGTGACGGACGCCTCCGGCCAGATTGTTGCGGAACTTGAAGGGATGACCTTTATGGCCCTGCGCAAGGGGCAAACTGCTGGCAAATCCGGCCCGGATACGCCGCAGGTTCATCCTTTGCATGGTGAGCAGCCGCAGCCGGAACTGTACGCCATTGGCTGGAAACAGGCCGATCTGGAAGGTTGTGTTGCCGGGCCGCAAAACATCATGCTGCTTGGCGGTCAGGGTAGCCTTTTGGGTGAAGCCCTGGAGCCGCTTGCCCACGCGCGCCGCCCCTTGCCCTTGCAGGCGGATGAAGCCCGCGCTCTGGCGCGTGAAATTCTGGCTGGCCCCACAGATCATCTGCTTTGGCTGCCTGCATTAGAGCCCGGTGTGCAAAACGACACGTGGCCGCTCTGCGCCCTGCTGCAAGAGATTTGCAGCGGCGGGCTGCGCCGCCCCCTGCGCGTCACTGTTGTGGGCCGCGGGGCTTTTGCGCCGGATGCCCCTGCCCATGAACCGCATCAGGAGTCTTTGCCGCAGGGCGCGTTATACATGGGGCCGCTGCTCTGCCTGCCGTGGGAAGAGCCCAGGATTTCCTGCGCCTATGTGGAGCTTGAGGAGCAGAACGCAGCTTCCGTAGCGGCCCTTGTATCCAGCCTCGGGCTGGTTGACGGGCCATATGTGGCGGATTGCGACGGCACGGTGCGTGTGCGCGAACTGGTCAAGCTGCCGTCTGCGCCTGCCTCTGCTGCCACGCCTGCCATCACAAAGAACGGTTGCGTGGTGATTACCGGCGGCCTCGGAGGCATGGGCCAGACGCTGGCGCGCCAGATTCATGAGCGCCACGGCGCGCACGTGGTTTTGCTGCACAGAAGCAGCCAGTTGCCGCCCCATGCGCTGGAGGGCATGCCCTTTGCCGCCTTCCGCTGCGATGTCACGGATGCCGCGCAGGTTGAAGAGGTTTTTGCAAAAATTCGGAGCGAGGTCGGCCCGGTGCAGGGCGTCATTCATACGGCTGGCGTGGCTGGCAGGGGCTACCTGCTGACCAGCGACAGGCAGGGATACGAATCCGTGCTGGCCCCCAAGGTGGCTGGCGCCTGGAACCTGCACAAGGCAACCCTTGGCGATGATCTGGCCTTTTTTGTGCTGGCTTCATCGCGCACGGCCCTTGTGGGAGCGCCGGGGCAGAGCGACTATACCGCCGCCAATGCCTTTTTGAATGCTTTTGCCCGGTATCGCCGCCGCCTTGGGCTGCCCGCACTTTCCATCAACTGGAACACATGGTCGGGTGTGGGCATGGCTGTTCGCGAGGGGCTTGGCAACGGGCCGGAGGCCGCAACCATGCTTGCGCCGCCGCAGGCCCTTGCCGTGCTAGAGGCCGCGCTTGCCAGCGGCGAGGAGCTTGTGGCTGTAGGCATGACGGGCGAAAACGCAGAGGATTTCGCCCTTAACGGCCTGCCCGGCAGCGCGTCAATCAGCAGCAGTGCGGCGAAGGGCAACGCCACGCAGGCGCAGCCCATGGGCAATGCCGATCATTTCGATGGGGCAGCCCTGCTTGAGATTATCCGCGATTGCCTTGGCTATGACAGGCCCCTGAACAGAGAGGACGACTTTTTTGATCTGGGCGGTGATTCCATTGCCGCAACACGCATCGTGAACCGGTTGGACAAGGAGGCGGGGCTTGCCCTCGCTGTGGCGGATCTGCTGGAAAGCGACACCCTCGGCGATATTGTCGACTGCGCCCTTGCCTCGCGCAAACCAGCGCAGCCGCTGCAAAAAGCCGAGGAAACAACGCCAGTTCTGGATAAATACCCCGTGGGCAACGAGCAGCTTGCCATCCTGTATGCCGACATGGTCAGCGAGGGCGATCTGGGTTTCAACCTGCCAGCATTCCTTGTGATGCCGCCCGATGCGGATGCGGCGCGGCTTGAAAGGACCCTTGCCCAGCTTGTGGAGCGGCACGAGGCGCTACGCACGAGCTTTTGCGATTTTGAGGCCGAGCGCCCGGCCATGATTATTCATCCCTTCACCGGGTTTACCCTTGAAGAAAGGCGCATCCCCGATCTTGCGCACAAGGATGACATTATCCGGCCCTTTAACCTGCGGAACGAAACGGGCTTTCGCGCCAGTCTGCTTGTGACTGATGCGGGTGAAAAAGTGCTGTTCCTCGATGTGCACCACGCCCTTGGCGACGGCAGAACCATGTCGCTGCTCAATGTGGAGCTGTACCGCCTATATCATGGGCTGGAGCTTGCGCCTGTAACCGCGCAGATGAAGGATATCGCTTGGCAACAGGTCACGCATCCCGATGCCGAAGCCGCAGCCTACTGGCAAAATATTTACAAGGGCGAATTACCCCGGTTGGATCTGCCCGCATCGCATCCCCGCCCCCGGGTGCATACGGGCAGGGGCGGCACGTATGAATTTGACCTCGCGCCGGCGCTTGTGCAGGCCATCAAGGGCCTGGCCCGCCGGGAAGGGCTGACCAACTATCAGGTTTCGCTCTGCGCCTGGAGCCTGCTGGCGCAGGCCTACACAGGCTTGCAGGATATTGTGGTCGCGGTTTCAATGGACGCGCGCGGCGAACATCTCAACACGGCGGGCATGCTGGCATCAGTGCTGCCGCTGCGTTTCAGCGTGGACCCCTGCCAGCCGCTTTCCGCCCTGTTGCGCGCTACACGGCAGGTGAGCAACGAGGGTATGCGCCACCGGGCGTACATCCTTAACAGCCTGCTGGCCGACCTCAGGCAGACCGCATGGCCGGACAGATCGCCCCTGTCAGAGATCATTCTCTCGTACATGAACTTTGAATTTGCCGCTGAAGGGCAGGGCCTGTTTGAATCCCTGCGGTTCAGCAAATTCTCCAGCAAGACGGATCTTTCCATCTTTGTGAGCGATATTGGCGAGAGCATAAGCATTGCCCTTGAATACTACGCAGACCTGTTCAGCGAGGCCGATGTGCTGCGCATGGCCCGCGATTATGTGCGCATTCTTGAACTCATGACTTCCGCACCTGGGGATGCGCCGCTGGGCTTTACACCCACTGACCTGCCGTGCGCCGCTGGCCGCACGGTCAGCCTTGAGCAGTGCGAGGCCTTGGCCCCGGCAGCCGTGCGGCAAGGCATTGAGGCAGTGGCGACGGGCAAGGGCGCATCTGCCGAGGCTGTGTTGCTGGCGGTGTTTGCCGTGCTGATGGGCAAGGTGACCCAACAGGAACAATTTGTGGTGGAGGTGCCGCCAGAGCGCTCCATCAGGTTCAGCATTGACGACAATATGGAGTTTGAAGAACTGCTGGCCTTCACGCAAAAGGGGCTGGCGGATAAGGCTGGTATGGGCGATGCTGACCACGGGGACTCTGGCCTTGCTGATGATGGCATGCCCCTCATGCAAAGCGCCCTGCGTTTAGGTTTTGCATTTGCGCGGGGGGGGGCCCCCACACCCGATGCGCAAGGCAATGGTTACGGCCTGTTCTGCTCGGTTCGGGAACAGAAGGAAGGTCTGGCCCTGTATTTTGCGTATGATCCACAGCAGGTTGTAGCGGAAACCGCTCAGGACTGGCTGACCTACTACGGGAATTTTCTTGAAGGCATAATTGAAGGGGCGGCATGATGAAGTTATCGGATTTTTCCTTTGCTGTTCCTGCAAAAAAGTCTGCAACACACGAATCTGCCAGTATTTCCGGCTCCGGCCCGCTAACTGCGGACGTCATGCAGGCGGGGGGGGAGTTCGCCAGCCTTGAGCACCTGTTCCGCAGCATTGCTGACGCACGGCCAGAAACCCAAGCCCTGACCGGGGGCGGCCCTGGGCTGAGTTTCAGGGAGCTGGACGTTTTTTCGGAGCGCATTGCCCGTTTCATCCTTGCGCAAGGTTATGGGCATGAAGCTGTGGTGGGCGTGTTGTGCGCGCGCGGTGCGGTGTATCTGGCTGCGGCCCTTGGCGTCATGCGGGCTGGAGCAGTGTATCTGCCCGTGGAGCGCGAGCAGCCGCAAAGCCGCAAAGAGGCCATGCTGCGGCCTGCAAGCCTGATTATTGCCGACAGTGCCTGCCTGCGCGAGGCCGAGTATTTTCACTACAGAAATCCCGGCATCCGGCACGTGCTCTGCCTTGATGCGCAGGACTATGACGATGCCGCCGAAAAAGGCACAGGCCTTGTAAGCACGGAATACTGGGAGCAGGTGGCGCAGGCAGGCAGCGACATGGGCTGGAAGAGTGACTTTGACGCCGCCCCCTGCCCGCAAAGCGAACTCGCGGCCTTGGCCGCTGCCGTGCTTGAAAAATGCGGGCTGGCTCACAGTGCAGAGGCCCATGGCGCGGAGGATTCCCGCGCAGGCCGCAAGGTGCTGGATGTGGGCAGCGGGTCTGGCTGCGTAGCGCAGGCGCTTGCCGGGGCCGCGCAGGAATATGCGGCGGTGGATCTGGCCCGCAATGAACTCAGCCGCCTTGCCCGTTTTGACGCTGCCGCCAGGGTGACGCCGTATCGTATGGAAGCGGCGGACATTCATTTTCTTGAAGGTCAGGCCTTTGACGTGGTGGTCATAAATGGCGTGGTGGAAAATTTCCCCGGCTACAACTATCTGCGCAGGGTGCTGAATCACGCCGTGGAGATGCTCACGCCTGACGGCCTCGTTTTTGTGGGGGCGGTGCGCGATCTGGATTGCCGCGATGATCTGCGGGCCGCCTTGCAGGCCCATGCCCTTGCCACTGGCGATCAATCAGGCCTGCTGCGGCTTGATGCCTCTGCCGAGCTGTTTGTTCCCCGCCAACTCTTTACCGAGTGGGCGGCGCGCTGCCCTGTGCCGGTGCAAGTGACGTTCTCGCCCTGCGTGCTGGGCCAAACCTATGAGCAGAGCCGTGTAGATGGCGGCGCGCAGCACGGGGCGCAGTCCTTCCGCTATGATGTTATCATCCGTCCCGGCGGCAGCTGTCCTCAGGTTCCGGTTTCGCGGTTCGGGGCGCAGTATCTGCCGCCTGCGGGCGGACAAGCCCTGCCTCCATGCGAGCCATCTCAGGCTGCCTACATCGTGTATACCAGCGGTTCAACAGGCACTCCCAAGGGGGTGGTGGTAGAGCACCGCAACCTCATGCATATTTTGCGCGCCCTGCGGCCCTATGCGGCGGGCTGCGAGAGCGTGGGGCTGGTTGCGCCCCTGTCGTTTGACGCCTCGGTGCAGCAGTTGGCTGTGTCTGTCTTCAGTGGCAAAAGCCTGCACGTGCTGTCGGACGAAGAACGCAAGAATCCCTCGCTTTTCTGCGCCTGCGCGCGTGAGCGCGGGCTTGACCTGTGCGACATGACGCCCGCATTTTTCAACGTGCTTACAGATTGGCTTGCCGAGCAGCGTCAACCCTTGCCGCTCAAGGCCCTGCTGCTGGCGGGTGAAGTGCTGCGGCCCGATGTGATCCGCAAATTTTACGCCATCCCCGGCAACGAGGGCGTGGTGCTGTTCAATGTGTACGGCCCTACGGAATGCACGGTGGACAGCAGCGCCTTTCGCATAGATATGGGCAACCATCAGGATTTTACCGCCTATCCCATTGGCAGGCCGCTTGAAGGCGTGCACATCTGCGCGATGGACAAAAATTGTCAGGAGTTGCCTGATTCCGTCACTGGCGAACTGTGGATTTTTGGCGATGGGGTGTCGCGCGGCTACCTGAACAACGCCAGCCCCGGCGCGTTTGTGGAAAAAGACGGCCAGCCCTGCTATCGCACGGGTGACAACGGTTATGTGCAGAACGGCCTTGTTTTTTACCGTGGGCGCGAAGACCAGCAGGTGAAAATACGCGGCAACCGCGTGGAGCTTGGCGAGGTGGAAAAGGCCGTGGCGGGCTTTCCCGGCGTGCGTCAGGTGGCGGTGGTGGCGGATACCTTTCGCGCCGGGGAGGAAAAGACCCTCGCCGCCTATGTGGTGGGCGATGTGGATATGGCCCTACTGCGCGGATACCTAGAGCAACACCTGCCGCCGTACTGCGTGCCCGCTTATTTTGTCCCCATGATGGAGCTGCCGCTTTCGCTCAACCGCAAGGTAGACAAAAAGGCTCTGCCGTCACCCTTGGGCGGGGTGGAAATTCAGCGCGGACGCATGCCTGCCGGGCCTGTAGAAGAAAAACTGGCCGGGATATGGAAGCGCCTGCTGGGCTGTGAAATCACCGATGCCGATGCTGGTTTCTTCAGTCTGGGCGGTCACAGCATTCTTTCCATCAGGCTTATTGCCATGATTGAAAAGGAAATGGGCGTGCATGTGGCTGTGAATGAGCTGGTCACGCATTCGAGTATTGCGCAGCTTGCGGCCCTGCTGGCCGGAAAGACCGAAAAGCGCGAAAGCCCTGTTATCCAGCTGCAACACTGCGAGGGCGGCAAGAATCTTGTGCTGTTTCATCCTGTTGGCGGCAGTGTGTTCTGCTACAGCGACCTTGCGCGCCTGCTTGGCGGCAAATATACGGTCTATGCTGTTGAGGCGGCTGGCTTCAGCCGAAGGCGCACGTCGCTTACCACAGAGCTGCATACGGTTGAAAGCCTGGCGGAGTATTATCTGGACGAAATACTCAAGGTCGAGAGCCGCGATATCATCTGGGGTGGCTGGAGTTTTGGCGGTCTACTGGCCTATGAATGCTCCCGGCGGTATGCGGCACTGGGCAACCGCAGCGAGCCTGTCATCATTCTTGATACCGTGGCCGACAATACCCGCGCAAAACAGATGGCGGCCAAGGACGACATCGAACTGTTGCAGCTCATTTTGCAGCAAGGTATGGCCTTTGACCCCGTAAAGCTGCGCGCCATGTCGCGCGATCAGCAACTGGGCTACCTTGTGGAATGCGGGGAGAAAAGCGGATTGCTGCCTGCCGGGTTCAGCGCCGTGCAGATGGACAACCTGCTGCTGACCTATCGCGGCAACACCCTGGCGGCTGCGCGCTATGAGCGGCCAAACCCTTCAGACTGTAAACTGCTGCTGGTGCGCGCGCTGGATTTTGCAAGCAACCCGCAGATAATAATGAATGATGACTACCAGGGCTGGGGCCGCTTTTTGAAAAAGGAAAACATCACGTTGCGCTGGACGCAAGGCACCCACGAATCCATGCTTTCTGCTGGCCTCGCCGCAAACGTGGCACAGCTCATCCTGGAGTATCTTGAAGGTGAAGGGTAGTCGAAAACATTGTCTATAAAAAGTCTAGACATGTTCTTAGGGTATTTCTTAACAATGTTGTAAAACTGTTGTTGGTAAAAAATGAGAGTTATTTCTATTTAGAGAAGGTGTGATACCTGTCTTGCGAACTGCTTTTACACGGCATTTGCGCTAAAGATTATCTTTTCAGGTTCGGTAAATTTTTTTTTCATTTTCCCCTAAAGTTTTTGCTTGAATTTTATGTTCCGGAATGAAACAGTCGTCCTTACGCTCGCAAGGCTGTTTTTTTCCGGTATTTTTTTTGTTTTGTCGCCCACAGGTGTGGATAGTGTGCGGCAGACCGCCAACGTTGCCCCTTGAGCTCCAAATGCCTGTTGAGGCAAGGGCCTGTCAGGCAAGCAGAAATATACCGATGCATTTTGCGCGCATCTGTTTTGGTAAGTGCATATTGGAGGCTTGCCTCACTGGTACACGCGCCGTGTTGAAGTGCTCGCTGTATATATTGGTGCGTAATTGTGATTATTTATTTTTACATGGCAGTATACATGTAATCGTTTTATATACGCTGTAGGGTTTTATTTTTATTTTACATCGATCTTGCTATTTTTATTCAGTTCTTTCGTCTGGTCGTTGCGATTTGTGGCATGCAGGGGGTTGATCTCGTGTTGATATCTTCTTGTTGCCAATAAATAAATATCTACTTTCATATCATGCTGTGCCGATTTTACGGCTAATTTGGTATTAGTTATCAAGGATTACACGCTATTGTCTTTGCTTTGGTTTTTCGTATATGACAGGCTTTGGGTTCAGGCATCTGCCTGGGCAAGTTGTGTTACCGTGTGCAGGGGCAGTGCAAACCCTAGCTCAGGATTTTGCCATGCAATCTCAAAAAGAGTCCAGGCTGTTTTTGCAAAAGCTTTTGCAAAATCCGCCCGCGCTGCCGTTTGAACCCAAGCTGCTTCCCCTGCTGTTTGCGGTTACCCAGGAAGGCTCCAATGCCTCGGTGCGCTCGGTCGTTGCACTGATTGAAAAAAGCCCACGGCTCGCAACACGTGTGCTCACAGTGGCAAATTCGGCTGCATACGGGCTTGAGTTCAAGGTTTCTACCCTGCAAAGAGCCATCAGCATCATGGGCCTGCGCGAAGTGCGTCTGCTGGTGCTTATGGTGGGTATGTCGTCGTTTATACGCGAGGCGCAGCTTCCCAAAAGTTTTGATACTGCGGCGTTCTGGAAGCACCTGCTTTCTGTGGCAACCATTGCCCGAACCCTGGCGGATGTGCTCGGCGGAGATAACGGCGTATGTGGGCCTTGCGCCTGTGCTGGCGAGCGCCTGGTTATGGTGCCGGATGAGGCATACATAGCTGGCTTGCTCCATGATGTGGGCAAGATTTTTTTTGCTGCCGCACGGCCAGACCTCTGGGAAAAGACGGCAGAAATGGAACAGGCCGAAGATTGCGGCAGTTCCGAGGCTGAAACCGCTCAGCTCGGCATGGACCACGGGCTTATTGGGGCGGCAGTGATGCACCAGTGGAAGCTGCCTCTGGTGCTTACCGAACCCATAAACCTGCACCATTCGCCCGAACTTGCCACAACGTATAAAATGGAGGCGCGCCTGCTTGCTGCGGCTAACGCCTTGGCGCATTGCAGCCATGATGCGCTCATGCTGAGGAGCAAGGCGGGCGAACACCTGCCCGATGGGTGCGATCTTGATGCCGTGAGCGCGGCTGTGCTTGAAAGTATGGTCAGAATACAGGAAGCCGGTTTTGCTGAGCTTGATGCATAGCCCGTGCGTGGGCCTGATGCCGCATTTGTTTTTTTCAACTTTTCTTGAGGCTCACATTTGAGGCGCGCACATGGATATTGAAACCGGCCTTGATAATCTGCTGCGCGGGCAATTCGACGCTGCGCTGGCCGAATTTGAAGGCTGCGGGCAGCAGCCCACAGCAGAGAAACTGTGCGAGCTCACGCGGGCCTGCGCTGATCTTTCTGCCTATGCGGCGGCACTGGCAGAAGGGGATCTGTCTGTGCGCCCGCCCAAATCCTGCCGGCACTTTTCCACGCACCTTGAAAGCCTGCACGCCAAGCTCAAACGTCTGGCGCGGCAACTGCTCATATTCAGCGCGGGGTACCCCATGCCTGCGGTTGACGATATGGGCGACCTCTCTGACGGGCTGACCTTCCTTATCAATCAGGCGCAGACCTGCAAAAAGCAGGTCGAGCACGACCAGAATCACGATGTTGAAACCGGCCTCATGAACCGCCGGGCCTTTGTTCGCGGCGTGCGCGAAGCCTTGCAGATGCAGCCCGGCAAATTTGGCGTACTGCTTTCGTGCGGTCTGGATAATCTCAAGTACGTAAATGAGGCGCATGGGTACGATGGGGGCGATCTGTACATAAGCAAGGTGGTTGAAGCCTTGCAGATGTGCGAAAATGACGCAGTGCTGCTGGCCCGCACGGCAGGCAGCGAATTTGCAGTTTTTGCCCACGGTTTTGATAATGAAGAAAGCGCCTTGCGTTTTGCGCAGGATAACCGCAAAACCCTGCTGAACACCACCATCGAGCTGCCCAATGAAGTTGTGCGCATACGCGCCTCGCTTGGGGTGGCCGTGTATCCCAGCGATGCCATGACTGGTGATGTGCTCATGAATTATGCCAGCCACGCCATGTTTGAAGTGCAGAATTTCAATCGAGGCACGCTCATGCGGTTCAATCCCGAAGTTTACCGGGCCAAGGCCAATATCTTGAGCCGGCAGGAACGTCTGGACGAATTGCTTGAAGGCCAGCTGATCCGCTTTGCCTTTCAGCCCATTGTGAGCCTGAAAGAGGGCTCAATTTACGGTTATGAGGCGCTCATGCGCTCCACAACCCCGCATTTTGCCTCGCCGCTTGATGTGCTGCAACTGGCAGAGGCGCAGTCAAAACTGCCCCAGCTGGAGTATATGACCTTCAGGATGATTTTTGACTGGATGGGCAAAAATCTCCCTTCGCTCGGCGCCAGAAAGATATTTTTCAACGCCATTTCCGCGCAGTATCTGGATGCTCGGGAGCTGCGCAATCTGCACCCGCGCTATGAAGACATAAGCCGCAACATGGTGTTTGAAATCATAGAAACCGCCAGCAGCGAGGAGGGCCTTGCCCAAAAGGTGCGCGAACTGCGCTCGGAGCTGGCGGCCTTTATCGCCATTGACGATTTTGGCTGCGCCCACTCAAATGCGCTGCGGCTTTTGAATATTTCGCCCGAGATTCTCAAAATCGACAGTTTTTTTATCCGCGCCATCCACAAGGCACCCGCATCCAAGAGGGAATTTCTTTCCAATATCCTTGTATATTGCCGTTCAAAGGGCATTCTCACCGTGGCGGAGGGTGTGGAAACCCACGAGGAACTTGCCAGCGTTGTTGCTCTGGGTTTTGATCTAGCGCAGGGCTTTTATCTGGCAAGGCCGGAATTCGCCCTCCAAGAACTTGCGCCAAGCCAGATTGAAGAAATCACCGCGCTCAAGCGCACAGTTTGATTCTGTTATTCTCCTCCATCTCCATTTTCCCTGTTTCCTGCCTGCTCCGCCTGCAAGCTGACTACCCCCCGTCCATTCCCATTCCTTTCATTCCGTTATGCCCAAAAGGCGCGGGATATCCCAGTCTTCCGTCTCTTTGAATGAAAGCGCGCGGCTCACGAAAATCTTGCTTGCCGCCGACAGGTCAAGCCTGTCTTCCATGTAGGCTACCCCTCTGGATTTTCTGACAATGATCACAGTTGGTCGGGTTGGAAAATCGGGGTTGCTGCTGCTTATGAGACCCATGCGCCCGTCTGAAAGCTTGACCGCCGTTCCTAGCGGGAAGACCCCCACCATCCTTATGAAAGAATCCGCAAAGCCGCGCGGCCATGCCGTTCCGTTCATTTTGTACATGATTGCCAGCGCATGACTGGGGCAAAGGGCCTCTTTATATACGCGCCTGGATGAAAGCGCGTCATACACATCGCAGATAGAGATGATACGTCCAAAAAGGCCGATGGCAGAGCCTTTGAGTCCGTAAGGATACCCCAGGCCATCGTACATTTCGTGGTGCTGGGCTGCGCCCTCAAGAATTTCTGGTGCGATATTGGGTATCTTGCGCAAAGCGTCATAGCCGAGCAGCACGTGCGAACGCATAACGGCAAATTCTGGCGGGGAAAGCGTGCGCGGCGCATTGAGGATTTCTCTCGGCACGAGTGCCTTGCCGTAATCATGAAACAGCCCGGCCATACCGGCAAGTTGCTGCTGCTGATCCGTGAGGCCCAGATGCCGGGCGAAGGCAACGGCGAAAATGGCCACGTTGACGCTGTGTCTGTAGGTGTATTCGTCACGCCCTTTCAGGTTGGCGAGTGTCAGCATGGCGTTGGCATTACGCTTGAGGGCAAGGATGATGGATTTAACGCAGGGCTCCGCCCCTGCAATGTCGGCGCTGCCGCACACGCCGGAAGTCATGGTGGCTTTTACATGAGCGTAAGCGGCAGCGTGCGCTCTTTGCGCCTGCGCAAGATGGCGTGAAAACACGCGCGGTAGCCCGCAGCTTGGTTCGTAGGCGGGAACGGCGCTCTCCGGATCGTGAATTACTTCGGTAAAGCCCTGCTGGATGATCCCGTCAATTTCTGCCTGATCGGCCACAAGACCCTCGCGCATGTAGAGCAGCGGGGCATTGATCCAGGAAATGCCCGGATTGAGCACGTACATTCCCGGCTTCAGGTTTGCTATAGGTATCCGTTCCGCAGGCATGCTGGTGGATCCTTTGGCAGGCATTTGCGTTGATTTTCACTACAATAATATAACACTTCAAAATTTTAGGAGTAAAGGGATAAAACGCGCCGTTTTTGCAACTGACTGATTGGATTGTTCAAAATTTCTTTTCGCGCCAATTCTCAGTTTGATTGGTAGCACCGCACCAATGTGAAATTAATATTTTATCACTCTTGTATAAAAAATGTGATTTCCAATAGATTGAAATTATAAATAAAAAAAATTGAGTATGCACTCAAGTTATAAAAACTACAATTAAATTAGGGTTTAAAGAAAGTGTGTGAAAACAGGAACCTGGCTGGAAATTAAAAAAAAACTGTGCTAGCGACAATGCTTCCTAATTAAATTATCAGACAAGATTAGTACAGTTGCGGTGGCTTGGAAATGTTTGCAACGGCACAACTGAAGAATTTTTCACTTCAGGCTGATTGCTGGATTGGCGCGATGTGCCGCAGACAGATGGCAATATCCCTTACTCGCACGAGAGAAGCACTATGGGCAGTATGCAGTTGGTTCAGAGTGTATGCGGAATGTGCACCGCAAGGTGTCCAATTTCTGTAGAAATAAAAGATGGTGCCGTGGGTATGATTTACGGCAATCCGCACAGTCCCCTCAAGGGTGCCTTGTGCGCGCGCGGCGTGGCTGGCAAGGCCCTTGAGCGCGAGTCGGAGTGCCCGCAGAGCCCGCTTATTCGCGTGGGTGAGCGGGGCGAGGGCAAGTGGAAAAAGGTTTCGTGGGAAGAAGCCTTTGACTATGTTGCGCAAAAAATTGCCGCAGTGCAGCAGCAATACGGCAGGGAAGCCGTGCTGTGGTCTGACCGCGACGGCCCCTTTACCGACCTGTACCGCGCCTTCATGCGCGGCATAGGTTCGCCCAACGTCTGTACGCACAGCACCTCGTGCGACCTCAATACCCACCACGCCTGCAAGGCCGTCATGGGCCTCGGGCGCGGCATGGCCGTCAACGATTTTGCCAACTGCAAGCACATCGTGCTGCAAACGCGCAACATTTTTGAAGCTATCAACCTTGGCGAGGCCAGAACCGTCATGCAGGCCCTGCGCAAAGGCTGCAAGCTGACGGTCATTGACATCCGCCACAACGTTTCGGCCTCCAAGGCCAATGATTTTCTGCTTGTCCGTCCCGGTACGGACTATGCCTTCAATCTGGGCATCATCAACACGCTTATTACTCACAAGCTGTACAACAAGGATTATGTGGACGCCCACACCACGGGTTTTGCCGAACTGGCCGAATTTGTGGCTCCTTATACGGCGGAATGGGCGGCAGAGCAGTGTCAGGTCGATGCGCAGGCCATTGTGCGCCTTGCGCAATCGCTTGCCGCCGCCGCCCCCCATGTGATCTGGCATCCCGGCTGGATGACCTCGCGGTATGGGGATTCTTTTCAGGTTGCACGCACGGCCCTGGTCATTACGGCCCTGCTGGGCGGCGTGGGCGTCAAGGGCGGCATAGTGCCGGGCCGTACCCCAAAGGAATGCGGCAAGGCCGGGCTCAAAAAGTTTACGGATCTTTTTCCCGCGCCCAAGGGCTTGCGCGCCGACGGCCTTGGCGTTGACAACAAGGCTTTCGACCCCGGCAAGGGGCTGCTGCACAAGGCTTTTGAAGCCATCAGCAATCCTCCGCAGGGGGCAGCTCCGGTCAAGGCTTACATGTGCTGGCGGCACGACCCCTTGCAGGGCTATCCCGATCCCGATGCGCTGCGCAAACACTTTGACGGCCTTGACCTGCTTGTGAGCGTCACGTTCTCCTGGTCAGACACCGCCTGGTATTCAGACGTGGTGCTGCCGCTCTCCACCTACCTTTCGCGCGAAAGCATCATTGCCACCAAGAACGGCCTCAAGCCGCAGTTCTTTGTGCGCAACCGCGTTATCCCGCCGCGCTACGACACCAAGGCCGACTGGGAAATCATTGGCGGTCTGGCAAAGCGCCTCGGGCTTGATCCGCTGGTTTTTGAAAGCGCGGAGGACGTGTGGCGTTTTCAGCTTGAAGGAACAGGCCTCACCAGCGCGGACTTTACCGAAAAAGGCTTTGTCTCGCTCACCAGTGATCCTCTGTACGTGGATCTGGCAAATTATTCCTTCCCCACTGCCTCGGGCAAGGTTGAGCTGACCAGCGAGGGCTACGGCAAGGGCTGCGGCGAAAACATGCTCCCCCCCTACACGCCGCCCGTTGCACCGCCCGAGGGGGCCTACCGCATTACCTTTGGACGCGTGGCCGTGCATACCCAGGGCCATACCATCAATAATCCTCTGCTGCTTGAGCAGGTTCCTGAAAATACCGTGTGGATCAACAGCAAAAAGGCCAAGGCCGCTGGCATCAACCCCGGCGACAGGGTGCGCGTGCGTGATGCTGCGGGCAATGCCATGGGCGAGGCCGGGGTCAAGATCACCTCTGCCATCCATCCCGAGGCCATCTTTGTGGTGCATGGCTTTGGCCACGATCTGCCTTGCGAAAGCCGGGCTTTCCACAAGGGAATCTCTGACAGCAAGTGCCTGCGCGGTGGTCTGGACATGCAGGACATGGGCGGTGGCGGTCTTGCCATGCAGGAGCATTTTGTCACGCTGGAGAAAGTGGCCGCTTCCGGCGCTGCCTAGACGGACTCTGCTCCGGATATTGTCAAAGGCATGGCCTGATACTGCAAGGAAATTTACGGGAACAACCCACCGAGCCGCGTGGGAGGATGGTTATGAGCAAATATATTGTCATGCACAATTCGGCGGATTGCATAGGCTGCAAGGCTTGCGAGGTTCAGTGCCGCAGCCTGCACAACGGCGGGCCGGGGGCTTTTTTCTGCCGCGTTCTTTCCGTGGAGCAGACCGAACCCAAGCCCGCGCTGGGTTTTGTGTACACCTCGTGCTTTCACTGTGAAAATCCCTGGTGCGTCAAGGCCTGCCCCACAGGGGCCATGCGCCGCAGGGATGATGGCATTGTCTATGTGGAAACCTCGGCCTGCGTGGGCTGCAAGGCCTGCATCACCGCCTGCCCCTGGGCCGCGCCCCAGTGGAACGCCCAGACCGGCAAGGTGGATAAGTGCGACCTGTGCCGCGACCGCATTGATCAGGGCCTCAAGCCTGCCTGCGTAACCACCTGCGCCATGAGCTGCCTGCAATTCTCCACGCCGGATGCGGCCAGTCAGGAAAAGCGGCAGGAATTTGCCGAGCAGTTGCAGCGCAACAGGCCTGTTGTCCGCTAGAACGTGATTTGTTTTCTGCCGGGCCTTACAGTGCTTGCGGCAGAATGTTCAGGTTGATTGGCGGCTGCTCTGGCAGGAGACGCCGGTGACGGAACAGGGCCGTGCGATTGTTCGGCCCTGCTCGCCCGGAATATGACGAAGACATTCAACAAGGTGGCTTTTTATGGTGCCTACGGTTGCCGGAGAAGAGTATCTTGCCATTCTGCTGCTGCTTGTTATTGCGCTGCTTTTTGGCGTGCTTACGTTGTTTTTCGGGCGGTTTTTCCGCATGCGTCGGCCCTACCGCGAAAAACTCATGCCCTATGAGTGCGGCAACGAGCCAACCGCCGAGCCACGCACGCGTTTTTCCATCAAATTTTATTACGTTGCCATTCTTTTTGTCATCATCGATGTGGAAGCCATCTTCCTCTACACCTGGGCAGTGGAGTTTGTGCGTCTGGGCAGCCTTGGGCTGGCGGAAATGCTGACCTTCATGACCCTGCTGGTGCTGGCCTATGCCTATGCCTGGAAAAAGGGGGCCTTTGAATGGGTGAAGTAGAAACTCGCACCGCCGCGCATGGCAACCAGCCGCTTGTGGTGCACAAGGACGGCCTGCGGTTTTTCCCCGGCGCCAACGCCGTGCTCGGGCCACTCAACTCCCTGGTCAACTGGGGCCGTTGCGGCTCCATCTGGCCGGTGACCTTTGGCCTTGCCTGCTGCGCCATCGAAATGATGGCCACAGGCGCGTCAACGCACGATCTTGACCGCTTTGGCATCATCTTTCGCGCCAGCCCCCGACAGGCAGACTGCATGGTGGTGGCCGGAACCCTGAGCAAAAAAATGGCCCCGGTGCTGCGCAGGGTTTATGACCAGATGCCCGAGCCGCGCTATGTGCTCGCCATGGGCAGTTGCGCATGCAGCGGCGGGCTTTTTCAGTCGTATGCCGTAACTCAGGGCGTGGATCAGATTATTCCGGTAGACGTCTATGTGCCGGGCTGCCCCCCGCGTCCGGAAGCGCTTTTTGACGGCTTTATCAAGTTGCAGGAGAAAATTAACAAGGAGCAATTTCGATGGAGTCCCTGGAGATAGCGCGTCTGCTGCGTGAGGCTTTTCCGCAGGAAGTGCTCGACATACAGGAGTTTCGTGGGCAGACGGCAGTGCTGCTGCACCACGGGCGCATCCTTGATGTGCTGGTCTACGCCAGGGAGCATTTTGACATGATGCACCTGCGCTCGCTCTGCGGGGTGGACAACAGCCGCCGCAAGCAGGAGGGCCTTGGCGCGTTTGAGGTCGTCTATAACCTGTATTCCGTGAATCAGCGCATTGCCCTGCGTCTGCGCGCCCAACTGGACGATCCCGATGCGGGCATTGATTCCGCCGTGCCCTTGTGGCCTGTGGCCAACTGGCTTGAGCGCGAAGTCTTTGACCTCATGGGCATACACTTCAAGGGGCACCCTGACCTTCGCCGCATCCTGTTGCCGGGTGACTGGCAGGGTCACCCCCTGCGCAAGGCCTATCCTGTGCGCATCCCCTCGCGCGGTGTACCTGAATGGTCTGGCCTGACCGAATTGCGCGAACACGCCAGGGCGGCGGACGCTCTGAGCTGGCAGGGGGGAGAAAAGCATGAGTGAAATCCGCAAGCAGAGCCTTGAATGCCCTGTGCGTCACGGTCAGCCTGTGGGGCGTCAGAACGTGCAGGAACTGCTGGGCAGGGAACTGCCAGAAAACGCTGACGACTTTGACTGCTTTGACGAAAGCGACGAGGACCGCACCAGCCTGCGCCTCGGGCCGCAACATCCCGCCACGCACGGCGTGCTGCGCCTCGACCTTGAGCTTGAGGGCGAAACCATTTTGAGCTGCGACCCGCAGGTGGGTTATCTGCACCGTGGCTTTGAAAAAATGGCCGAAACCTTCACCTACGCGCAGGCCCTCACCCTCACTGACCGGCTGGACTACATCGCCGCCATGTCCAACAACACGGGCTACTGCCTTGCGGTGGAAAAGCTGCTGGGCGTGCAGGCTCCGCTACGGGCGCGTTACATCCGCACCATTGCCTGCGAGATGTCGCGCCTGTGTTCGCATCTGCTCTGGCTTGCCACCCACGCGCTGGATATCGGGGCCATGACCGTCTTTCTGTACTGCTTCCGCGAACGCGAAATGCTGCTGGATCTTTTTGAAGACCTCTGCGGCGCGCGCCTCACCCTGACGTATCCGCGCATCGGCGGCGTGCGGCAGGACGTGACAGGGCGCTTCATGGAAGGTTTGCAGGATTTTCTCAATATCTTCCCCAAGCGCATACTTGAGTACGAAACCCTGCTCGATACCAACCGTATCTGGTTGCAGCGCACGGTGGGCGTTGGCGTGCTGAGCGGCGAGGAAGCTCTTGCTCTCGGCCTCACCGGGGCTTGCCTGCGCGGTTCGGGCGTGGATTACGATGTGCGCAAGCACGAACCCTACGATGCCTATGATCTGGTGGATTTTGAAGTGCCGCTGGGCAGCGATGGCGATATTTACGCCCGCTACCGCTGCCGCATGGAAGAAATGCGCCAGTCTGTGCGCATTCTGCAACAGTGCGTGGATCAGCTCCCTCCCGGCGCGACCCTTGCGGCAGATGCCCCCGATCTGCTCATGCCCTACAGGGCGTGGCGCAGCGAGGCTGAAACAGCGCTTTTTGGCGGCAGTCTGCGGCAGGTCATGCACGACAACAATATCTACATGCCCGGCGATGTGTACGTGGCCACCGAGGCTCCCAAGGGCGAGCTTGGCTTCTACTTTGTGAGCGACGGCAGCAGCAGGCCTTACCGCATGCACGTGCGCGGGCCGTCGTTTATCCATATCGGCGCGCTGGCAAGCATCGCCCCGGGCGGGCTTATTGCCGACCTTATTGCCAATATCGGCAGCATGGACGTGGTGCTGGGAGAATCTGACCGGTAAACCAAGGGGCAGACTGCAAGGCCGATGGCTGCGCAGGGCAACCGGGTTTACGGCTACAACCAATCTGGCAGGGAAACCATGAATGTTCTGGTAATTGTACTGCAACTTCTTGTGCTTCTGGTGGTCGTGCTGCTGCATGTGGCCTATGCCACATACTTTGAGCGCAAGGTCATCGGCCATATGCAGATGCGGATGGGCCCCACCCGCGTGGGCTGGCTTGGGCTGCTGCAACCCATTGCGGATGGCATCAAGAGCTTTTTCAAGGAAGACATCATCCCCTCTGCGGCGGACAAGCCCATCTTCATGCTTGCTCCCATCATCTGTCTGGTGCCCGCCTTTGCCTCGCTGGCGATCCTGCCGTGGGCCGAGGGCTGGGCCTTGTCCAACATCAATATCGGCCTGCTTTTTGTGTTCGCCATGAGTTCCCTTGGCGGCTACGGGGTTGTGCTGGCGGGCTGGGCCTCAAACTCCAAGTTCAGCTTTCTTGGCGGGTTGCGGGCCTCGGCGCAGGTAATCAGTTATGAAATCGCCATGGGCCTCAGCCTTGTGGGCGTGATGCTGCTCTCCGGTTCGCTCAATCTGGGCGACATTGTGGCAGCGCAGGGTGATTCGTTTTTTGGCATGTTCGCCTTCCGTCAGTGCATCGGCTTTTTCATCTTTTGCGTTGCCATGCTGGCGGAAACCAACCGCGTGCCCTTTGACCTGCCCGAGGCGGAAAGTGAGCTTGTTTCCGGCTATTGCACGGAATACAGCGGCATGCGCTACGCCCTGTTTTTCATGGCCGAATACACGTCCATGTTTGTGATGGCCACGGTGGGTGTGGTCTGCTTTCTGGGCGGCTGGCGCGGCCCGGTGGAAGTGGACTTTTTCCCGCCGTTCTGGCTGGTGCTCAAGGTGTATGGCGTCATGTTTTTCTTTTTCTGGGTGCGGGCCACGCTGCCGCGTTACCGCTACGACCAGCTCATGGCCCTTGGCTGGAAGGTGCTTATCCCCCTGGCGCTCTTCAATATTGTGATTACGGCTCTGGGCAAGGCCCTAGCCTCTTGATGAGGAGAGCAGACATGCAGATTCAGTACAAAGCGCCCCGCAACTGGCTGCAAACCCTGTTGCAGACAGAAATAGCCCAGGGCATGGCCCTGACTTTGCGGCGCATGTTCAACCGCCCCATAACGCGGCAGTACCCGGAAGAAAAACCTGTGGTCGCCGCTGGTTTCCGCGGGCGGCACGCCCTGGTGCGCGATGCCGCAACCGGCGAGAGCCGTTGTGTTGCCTGTATGCGCTGCGCGCGGGTGTGCCCCTCGCACTGCATACGCATTCGCTGGAGCCGCGCCGCAGATAACAGCCGCGTGGTGGATGCCTATAATATCGATGCCCTGCGCTGCATTTTTTGCGGCTACTGCGCAGAGGTATGCCCGGTGAACGCCATTGTGCTGACAGAAGTCTATGCCTACGCAGCCAACGGGCGTTCGGCCTTCAAGTTTGACAAGCAGGCCCTGCTGGACAACTGGGACGACTTTGCAGCGCAGAAGGGCGACATGCAAGGCTATGTGAACCCCCTGTGCCGCCCCCGCAACATGCCCGAAGGCGCGCTTGCCCATGCCAAGCGGGTGGCGGTGGATGCGGAATGGAGCGGAGCGGAGCAGTGGGTGGGCAAGAATCACCGAGCTGCGTGCACTCGAACGCAAGGCGCAGAGCCGGCCTCGAGCGCGTCCGGCCACGGTCAGACAAATCAGGACGGTGCTGCGCAATGATCTGCCAAAAATCTGTGCTGATCTGCGGCAATGCCCGTCCGTTGCAGGCCTCCCTGTCCGTAGCGGAAAAGGCATGCTCGGCAGAACGGACGGTGAGCGTGGATGACAGGCCTCCTTGCGGAGGCATCCCGGAACAGAGCGCAAGTCCACTGCGGAGGTGGAACGGTGTTTGGTGAAATATTTTTTCTATACTGCGCCTTTGTCATAACCGTGTGCGGCGTGCTGGCTATCAGCCTGCGCAATCCCATTCACTGCGTGTTGCTGGTGCTGCTGCTGTTCTTCCACATGGCGGCGGTCTACCTGACCTTGCAGGCCGAATTTCTGGCAGCCATACAGATCATCGTCTATGCCGGGGCCATCTTGGTCATGTACCTTTTTGTGCTCTTTCTGGTGAACCTGCAACGCGAGTTGCGGCTGCCTGCCCTGACCCCCAAGCCCATTGTGGGCTATGCGCTGGCTGCTGCCCTGTGCGGCGGCATTCTCTGGGGCGTGGCTGGCTTTGTACCGGGGGGCAAGGGCCAATGGCCCCTTGAAGCCCTGCGCGAGGTCACGCACACCAAGGCCTTGAGCCGCGAGCTGTTCACCAACCATTTTCTTTCGCTGGAAATTGCGGGCGTGCTGCTGCTGGTGGCTCTGGTGGCTGCCCTGACCCTTGCGCGCAGGCAGCCCGTGTGCACACCCGCCCCGGCGCAGGCCCAAGACAATGCCTGCCCTTGCGCGAGCGGCAACAAAGACCAAGGAGGCGCGGCGTGATTCCCCTTTCCTGGTACATGGCGCTGGCAGCAGTGCTTTTCTGCATAGGTGTGGCCGGGTTTCTGACGCGCCGCAACATCATTGTGATGCTGCTCTCGCTTGAATTGATGCTCAACGGCGTCAACCTCAATCTGGTGGCCATGAGCTATTTCATGGACGCTCTGCGCGGGCAGGCTTTTACCATTTTCATCATCACCGTTGCCGCCTGCGAGGCCGCAGTGGGGCTTGGCATTGTCATCTGTCTGTTCCGCAGCCACAAAAGTGTGCGTAACGAAGATATAACCACGATGCGGGGGTAAACATGCCAATATACTTGCTGCTTATTCCTCTGTGCCCGTTGCTGGCCTTTGTGCTCACCCTGATCTGCGGCCGCCAATGGGGCGAGCGCGCCCACTGGCTGCCCATTGCGGCCATTGGCATCTCCCTTGTCTGCTCCTTGCTTGCCCTGCGGGATGTGCTGGCGGGCAATATCGTCAATGCCGATGTGCATACATGGATAGCCTCCGGCAACCTGCGCGTGACCTTTGGCTTTCTGGTGGACCAGCTCACGGCGGTCATGCTGGTCGTGGTTACCAGTGTCAGTAGCCTGGTGCACATTTATTCCGTGGGCTACATGCGGGGCGAAAAGGGCTATTACCGCTTTTTCGCCTATCTTGGCCTGTTTTCCTTTTCCATGCTCATGCTGGTCATGGGCAACAACTTTTTGCAGCTCTTTTTTGGCTGGGAGGCTGTGGGGCTTTCGTCCTATCTGCTCATCGGCTTTTATTATGAAAAGGATTCCGCCTCGGATGCGGGCAAGAAAGCCTTTATCGTCAACAGGTTCGGCGACTTTGGCTTCCTGCTCGGGCTGTTCTGCATTTTTACCATTTTTGGCAGCCTGCACTATGCGGATGTGTTGCCCCAGGCTGGAATGCTTGAGGGCATGACCTTTACCCTGTGCGGCTATACGGTCAGCGCGCCCACGCTTGTCTGCCTGCTGCTGTTCTGCGGCGCGGTGGGCAAGTCGGCCCAGCTTCCTTTGCATGTGTGGCTGCCCGATGCCATGGAAGGCCCCACCCCGGTGAGCGCGCTTATCCACGCGGCCACCATGGTGACGGCGGGCGTGTTTATGCTGGCGCGCTGCAATGCCCTGTTTGCGTTGTCGCCCACGGCGCTGGCCGTCATTACGGTAGTAGGCGCGGTCACAACGCTCTTTGCCGCCACCATTGCGCTCACGCAGACCGACATCAAGAGGGTGGTGGCCTATTCGACCATCAGCCAGCTGGCCTACATGTTCATTGCCTGCGGCGTGGGAGCCTACGGCGCTGGCGTGTTCCACCGGGGTGCCCATGCCTTTTTCAAGGCCTTGCTCTTCCTTGGCTGCGGCTCGGTGATTCTGGGCATGCACCACGAGCAGGACATGCGCTCCATGGGCGGGCTTGGCAGGTATATGCCCATTACCAGCGCCACCTTTTTGCTGGCCTCGCTTTCCATTGCCGGTGTGCCGGGGCTGGCTGGCTTTTTCAGCAAGGACGAAATCCTGCTCATGGCCTTCAACGCGGGCACGTTCACGGGCTATCTGGCCTGGGCCGTGGGCGTGCTGGTGGCCTTTATGACGGCTTTTTACTCCTTCCGTCTGTATTTCAGCGTGTTTACGGGCCAGTTTCGGGGGACGGAGCACCAGCGCGAGCATCTGCACGAATCGCCGCGCGTGGTCACTGTTCCTTTGCTGGTGCTGGCCGTGGGGGCTGTGGCCTCGGGCTGGCTGGGCATTCCGCATGTTCTGGGCGGCTCCAACCACTGGGCGGAGTTTTTCGCTCCGGTGACGGGGCACCCGCACGTGCATGTATCCGGCGCGGTGGAGCTTGGGCTGATGGCTGTTTCCGTAGCTGCTGGCTTTGCGGGCATCGGCCTGGCCTGGCTCATGTATTGCCGCAGCCCGGAACTTCCGGGCAAGGTGGCGGGGGCTTTCAGCGGCCTGTACCGACTGTTTTCGCGCAAGTACTGGGTGGACGAAATCTATGTGGCCTGTCTTGTGCGGCCAACGCTGTGGCTGGCGGATAACCTGTTGCTGGGCGTGGTGGACACGCGCGGTATTGAAGGCGTGGTCAACGGTGTGCCGCGCGCTATCGGCAGACTGTCCACAAGCCTGCGCAGGCTTCAGGACGGGCAGGTGGCGCATTATCTTACATGGCTGGCCGGGGGCGCGGCAGCGCTCCTGCTGGTATTGCAACTGGGCTTTTTTTCCTAACAACGGCGGGGAGATCGCATGTCTGTACCTGTTCTTTCCTTGCTCATCTTTGTGCCTCTGGCGGGTGGGCTTTCCCTGCTGGCTGTTGCGCGCCGCAACGAAGAAACCATCAAGCTGGGCGCGCTTGCCGTATGCCTGCTTGAGCTGTGCCTGAGCTTTGTGGCCCTGGGCCGCTTTGATAAAAGCCTGTGGCAGATGCAACTGGTGGAAAACTGCGCGTGGATTGAGAGCCTGAACATCAATTACGCTCTGGGCGTGGACGGCATAAGCGTGCTGTTTCTGCCCCTGACGGCCCTCATAACCCTGATGGGCGTGGCGGTGTCGTACAAAAGCATCAAGGTCAAGGCCAAGGAGTTTTTCATCAGCCTGCTGCTGCTTGAAAGCGCCATGGTGGGCGTGTTTTGCGCCACTGACCTCATGTTGTTTTACATTTTCTGGGAAGCCATGCTCATTCCCATGTTCCTGCTCATTGGCGTGTGGGGCGGGCCGCGCCGCATTTACGCCACGGTGAAGTTCTTTCTCTACACCCTGCTGGGCAGTTTGCTGATGCTGCTGGGCATCATCCTGCTGTACCTCAAGGGCGGGCATACCTTCGACATCATGGCGCTGGCGCGCAACAACTTTGACCCCCGGCTGCAACTGCTGCTGTTCTGGGCCTTTTTTGCCGCTTTTGCGGTCAAGGTGCCCATGTGGCCCGTGCACACGTGGCTGCCAGACGCGCATACCGAAGCGCCCACGGCGGCCTCGGTCATTCTGGCTGGCGTGCTGATCAAAATGGGGGCATACGGCTTTTTGCGCTTCTCGCTGCCGCTGTTTCCCTATGCCGCATGGGTGCTGCTCAAGCCCATGCTGGTGCTTTCCGTCATCGCCATCGTGTACGGAGCGCTGGTCTGCCTTGCGCAGACGGACGTCAAGCGGCTCATCGCCTACAGTTCCGTCAGCCATATGGGCTTTGTGACTCTGGGGCTTTTTGCGCTGACCCAAAAGGGCGTGGAGGGTTCCATTTTGCAGATGATCAACCACGGCATAGTGACGGGCGCGCTCTTTCTGGGCGTGGGCATGCTCTATGACCGCACCCACACGCGTGAGATCAAGGTATACGGGGGGCTGGCCTCGGTCATGCCCTTATTGGCGGCCTTTTTCATGGTCTTTACCCTTGCGGCTGTCGGCTTGCCCGGCACCAACGGTTTTGTGGGCGAATTCCTGATTCTGCTCGGCGGCTTTGAACGCGCGCCCTGGGCCGCGGTGGTGGCGTCTTCGGGCCTGATATTGGGCGCGTGGTATATGCTCTGGCTGTATCAGCGCGTGTTTTTCCGCCAGGTGTCTGAAACCGTGCGCGGCCTGGTCGGGGAAAAACTTGACGGGCGCGAGATAGCCATTTTGCTGACCATGAGCCTGCTTATTGTGGGCATCGGCATCTTCCCCAACGTGCTGCTGGAATACATGCACGCTACGGTGGAACATCTGGTGGCAGATACCCAGCAGGCCTTTGCGGTTTTTGCCGCAAACTAGAGCATTTCAACTTTGAAAAGGTTAAATGCTCTACCGCTGCACGAGAGTGCAGCGCGCCACAACGTGGCGTGGATTCTGCCGAAAATCGCATTTTTCGGTAGAATGACACCTTTGAAATGTGAAGCATTTCAAAGGTAATCTGGTCTAGACGACATCGCGGGCAGGGCGGCACGACGCTGTTCCGGCCCGCGCACAGGCAATAAATGTTTGCGCCCCCGCCGCAGGCCAGCGCATGGCCCCGACAGCTGGCGGACAACGTGTCTTGCGGCACGAGGAACACCATAGGAGCTATCATGACAGCCATATCCGTAGCGCCTCTTTCTGCCCTGCCATTGCTGAAAGAACTTCCGGCCCTGCTGCCGGAACTGACGCTCTTGGTCACGGCCATTGGCCTGCTGTGCGCCGATATGTTTTTTCCAAGGGCGCGGGCTTTTCTGCAATGGCTGACTGTAGTTGGTGCAATAACGGCTTTTGCAGCAATTGTAGCAGTTTCTGCGGGCGGCGGGAGTGTTTCTTTTGACGGAATGTTCCGCGCTGACGGTTTTGGAGCGCTCTTTAAAGCGATTTGCGTAGTAGCACTTGCTTTTACGGCGTTAATGAGCGAAAGTTTTTTTTCACATGCCCAAATGCGTCAGGGCGAATATTACTGCCTTGCAGTATGTTCAACACTGGGCATGTGCGTGATGGCTTCGGCTGGTGATCTCATTGTGCTCTATCTGGGGCTTGAGCTCATGGCCCTGCCCATTTACGCGATGGCGGCCCTGCGCACTGGCGATCCGCGCAGCAGCGAATCGGCCATCAAATATTTTTTGATGGGCAGTTTCGCGTCGGCTCTTTTGCTTTTTGGCATGTCCCTGCTGTACGGGCTTACCGGGCATACCGAGCTTGTGCAGATCGCTGCGGCACTGCCTGTTGCCGCAACCGGGCAGACCTTGCCCGCCCTGGTAGTTGCTTTGGCGCTCATGCTGGCAGGCATGGGGTTCAAGGTGGCTGCCGCGCCCTTCCACGTGTGGGTGCCTGATGTGTATGAAGGCGCGCCCACAACCGTGACCGCCTTTATGTCTGTGGCGGCCAAAACGGCCAGTTTCGCCGTGCTTGCGCGCGTACTGGTCATGGCCTTGCCGCAACTGGGCGCTCAGTGGAGCGGGGCGTTGGCCTTGATGGCCGCATTGACAATGCTTCTGGGCAATATCGCTGCCGTAATGCAGACAAGCCTTAAACGCATGCTGGCGTACTCGGCCATAGCTCACGCGGGTTATGCCCTCTTGGGACTTGCCGCGTGCACAGCCGACGGCCTGCGCGCCACGGCGGCGTATTTGACCATTTACCTGTGCATGAACATGGGTGCCTTTGCCATCATGGGCTACCTTGCCGTGTACGGGAAAAAACAGGGAAATAATCCTCTGGCTGATGCGGGTGAAGACCTGGATGACTATACAGGTCTTGCCACAAGGCATCCCACTCTTGCTGCGGCCATGCTGGTTTTTCTTTTTTCCCTGACGGGCATTCCGCCGACTGCGGGCTTTATGGGCAAATTCATGCTCTTTAAAGAAGCCTTTTCGGCAGGGTATACGGTAACGGTGCTTGTGGCTGTGATCAGCAGCACCATTTCCGCATGGTATTATCTTGGAGTGGCACGACGCATGTACATGCAGGAGGCCCCGGCAAATCACCCCGCACCCATACAGGCAGCTTCGGGCGGTGCGGGCGTGAGGGCTGTACTTCTGTGCTGTCTGACAGGTGTGGTGTTGTGGGGCGTGTTCCCGCAGACGCTGCTTTCGTGGGTGCATGTGTTTTTTTAGGAAGTCGCCTCAACAGCGCGTTTTCCGGCATTATTATCCGTTCGCTTGTGCGACGTTGATCGGGAGGAGTTGGAATGAGAAACAAGTGGGTACTTTTCGGCGTGGTGGCTTCACTTCTGGTGCTGACCGCCAGTGTCGCCCTTGCCGCTGACGGCAGTGTGCTTGCCAATGCCATCGCCAAACAGGTGGAAACGGCTCCCAATACCCTCAATATGCAGGCTGAACCCGGCTATCTCGGCATCCCCGGCGGCCCCAAGGTCAACATGATTCTGGCCTTTGGCTGGGCCTTGTGGGTGGGCTGGATTTTCTCCACCGTGGGCGCTTTTGGCGGCGTTATGGCTGGCGTGGGCCACATGACCGTGCACGGCCTTGGCGCGTATGCCAAATCTTTTGGCAAGACGCCCCTTAACAAGTCCGTCACCGACTCCGTGCGCGCCTCCAACCAGATGCTCGCAGGCCTTTCCGCTGTTATCAGCACGTTCAGCTACTACCGCATGAAGCGCCTTGTGCTGCCCCTGGGCTTCGCCTTGGGCCTTGGCTCCATCGTAGGTGCTTTTGGTGCAGTTTCGTTGACCGCCGGCAAGCTGAACTTCTCTTCCTACCAGGGCTATTTTGGCCTCTTCGTGCTGCTGCTGGGCCTGTACCTGATGTGGGAAACCTCCCCCGCCGGTCAGCGCTCCAAGGCCAAAGCCAAGGAAGCCGCCAAGGCTTTTGAGACTGCTTGCCAATACAAGGCCGAAGGTGTTGCCGCCCCCACGGGCGTGAAGCTCATCAAGTTTACCTTTACCACCTGCCAGTTCACCTTCTGCGGCGTGGAATTTGCCTTCAACCCCCTGCTGCCCTTCTGCGGCGGTGTGGTTATCGCCAGCATCGCGGCCTTTTTGGGCGTGGGCGGCGGCTTCCTGCTGGTGCCTTTCATCACCAGCGTGACCCAGCTTCCCATGTACCTGGCTGCCGGTACCTCCGCTCTGGCCGTGCTGCTCAGCATGATCACCGGTATCACCACCCTCATGCTGCACGGCGCGCTGGTGGACTGGAATCTGGTTGGTCTTGAACTGGTCGGTATTGCCGTGGGCTCCATCGTTGGCCCCTACACCTCGCGTTTCTTCTCCGAAATCTGGTTGAAGCGCCTGTTCATCGTGCTGGCCCTGTATGTCGGCACCGACTACATCCTGCGCGGCTTCTTCAACATCAAGATGTTCGGCTAGTATTTCCGGCAATGTCCGGAACATGCTGAAAACATGAAAAACACTGCATCCCCCTGGCCTGCCCACGGGGATGCAGTGTTTCCTTTTTACAACAGAATGCTAATCTGTCCGTGCGCAAGGGCGTAGAATCGCCCTGTGCGAAAAACGGAGCCGCTGAGATATGGAACAACTTCTGGTCTGGCTTGATCCTTTTTTTGTGCTGCCGTACCGCATGGTGCCGCAGCCCGAGGCAGCCTACTTTTGGGGAACAGCTATTCTTGCGCTGATTGCGGGCCTCATAGGCATTGCCACCCTGCGCATGGCCCAACGTATGCACCGCAAGCGTCTGAAAAAATTGCAGGATGACATGCGGCACTACCATGAACTGAGCGAATCAGCCTTGCAAAACTCTGGCAAGGAAGCCTTCAAGGCCGTGAACCGTCAGGGGCATGAGGCGTTTGGCTATTATTTTTCGCTCAGCAACGCCCTGTTTGTGGCTTCGCTGTGGCCTGTTCCCATTATGCTGGCCTGGATGCAGCTGCGTTTTGGCATGATCAGCCCTGAGCTGCCTTTTTCTTTGCCGCTGTTTGGCAATCAGCCGAGCATGGTTTTCTGGTTCATTCTTTTTTATATCCCGCTGCGGATGTTCAGCACCAAGACCATCACTCGTTGGCAGTTGCGTCACGGGGCGGCACCGTTGGAAACCCAGATCGTAAACAGCACCGAGGCCAATGCCGGAGCAAAACCTCAGGCCCAGCCGCAAGCGCAGGCCCACAAGGTGGACACTCCCTAGTCGGATATGTTCCGAGATTCTGCGCCGGGAGCAATCCCCGCGCGGCATTGATCTGGCTGGTCAATGCAGAAGGCCCCGCATCAAATAAAGATCGCGGGGCCTTCTGTGTTTAAGCATGCAGGTTGCAGAAATCAGACCTACACAAAGAGTTCCTTCACGTTGTGCGGCTTGCTGCGCAGATAGGGCGACGGCCCGGCAATGGTCTGCCCCAGTGCGGCAGCGGCATGCCAGGGCCAGCGCGGGTCGTACAGCATTGCGCGGCCAATGGCCACCATGTCGGCCTGCCCTGTAACCACAATACTTGAGGCCAGTTCCGGCTCTGTGATGAGGCCCACGGCAATAACAGGAAGCTCACTCACTGCGGCCTTGACCGCAGCAGCCAGCGCCACCTGATAGCCGGGCGCAAGGGTAATCTTCTGGTCGGGCGAAAGGCCGCCTCCGGAAACGTGTATGTACGCGCCACCAGCCTTTTCAACAGCCCTGGCAAAGACAGCGCATTCTTCCACATTCCAGCCGCCTTCGGCAAAGTCGGTGCCTGAAACGCGTACACCCACCGGGTAATTGGCCGGAACAGCTACGCGCACTGCCGCCAGCACTTCCAGCGGAAAGCGCATTCTGTTCTCGAGGCTGCCGCCGTAGGCATCGGTGCGGGCATTGCTGAGGGGCGAGAGGAATTCGTGCATCAGGTAGCCGTGGGCCGCATGCAGCTCAATGGAGTCATACCCGGCGCGTACGGCGCGTTTGGCCGTAGCTACAAAAGATTCTGTAAGGCGGGCAATGTCTGCCGCCGTGAGTTCGGTTGGTGTTTGATGGCCCGGCGCATAGGGCAGGGCGGAAGGCGCGCATATTTCCCACCCGCCATCTGCGGGCATGAGCGGCTTGCCACCTTGCCAAGGTAGGCCCGTAGCGCCCTTGCGTCCGGCATGTCCGATCTGAATGCCGATTGGCGTGGAAGAATAGGCACGGATGGAATCGAGCATGGCCTTGTGGGCGGCTTCCTGCTCCTCATTCCACAGGCCGAGATCCTGCGGGGATATACGCCCCGGCGCTTCCACTGCCGTAGCTTCCACAATGAGCAGCCCGGCTCCGGAAACGGCAAGAGTGCCGTAGTGCATGGCATGCCAGTGTACGGGGCGGCCCTCTTCTGCCGAGTATTGATCCATGGGGGGGACGACTATCCGGTTGGGCAGTGTCAGCCCTTTGAGTTTGATGGGAGAAAAGAGTGGATTCATGGTGTCCTCCTGCTTGATTTAATCCTAGCGGAATGCTTTTTCTTTGTTAAGCGCCCAATGTTTGTGAAAAGCGTGCCCGGTATTTACATCTGTGAGCAAAAATGGCTCTATCAGCAGAAATAGGGCAGGGCAGGTTTGCCTGCGGGGAGGATGCGTGCAGAAGATAAAAAAAATAATGAATCTGTTTGCGGGCAAACTGGCGTCCCGGTTTGTTGCCCTGCTGATTGTTGCCCTTTGCGCCTTGGTTTCGGCTGGCAGCAGCGCGGCCAGCGCAGAAAAACCCGCCGATGCGGCTTTGGCCCAGCGGCTTGATGCCGTGCTGAACAAGGCAGTGGCCGAGGGCCGCATCGTGGGGGCTGTGGTCATGGTTGCCCGTCAGGGGCAGGTGGTCTATGCGCGGGCTGTGGGCATGGCCGATGCGGAAAAATCCACCCCCATGAGCCCGGATACGCGCTTTCGGCTGGCCTCCATGAGCAAGCCCATTGCGAGCGTCGCAGCACTTGCTCTGGCGGAGAAGGGCATGATCGCTCTGGACGATCCCGTAACCCGCTGGATCCCCTCCTTTACCCCTGCGCTTGCGGGCAAGGCGGATCCGGTCATTACCGTGCGGCACCTGCTCACGCACACTGCCGGGCTTTCTTATGGATTTTCGGAGCCGCCCGATGGCCCCATGGCGCTGGCCGAAGTTTCCGATGGACTGGATGACCCGCCCATCACGCTGGAAGAAAACATCTGGCGGCTTGCCACGGTACCGCTTTATTATGAGCCGGGTACGGACTGGAAATACTCCCTTGCCATTGATGTGCTGGGCGAAATCGTGTCACGGGCTGGCGGGGACAAGCTGCCCAACGTGGTGCAGGAGCTTGTAACCGGGCCGCTGGGCATGACGCACACAGGCTTTATGGCAGATGATCCTGACCTGCTTGCCGCACCCTATGTGTGGGCCAATGGCAAGGCCCAGCGCATGGGCGAGACTGAAATTGTGCCCAACGCTGTTTCCGCAACGCGTTTTCAGCCGGGGAGGGCGCTGGACGAACAGGCCTTTCCCTCCGCCGGGGCGGGGATGGTTGGAACTGCGGCAGACTACCTGAAATTTCTCGAGGCCGTGCGCGAAAACGGCGGCTCCATCCTCAAACCGGATACCGCGAAGGCCATGACTGCCGATCAGGTCTGTCCCATATTGTCGCAAAGGCTGAGCGTAACCGCAGGTAAAACCAATGAGGTTGTAGCGCCGGGCTGGGGATTTGGTTTTGGCGGCGCTGTGCTGCTGCGCCCTGAAAAGGCGGAATACCCCGCGGGCCAGAATACCTGGAGCTGGAGCGGCGCATACGGGAGCCATTTTTTCATGGATCGCGCCAACGGGATATCCTTTGTGGCGCTTACCAATACCACGCCTACGGGTATGGCTGGGCCGTTTGCGGTTGACCTCGCACGGGCAGTGTACGGCAAAAAGTAGCCAGGGTATGAAGCCAGTGGCATGCACGCTAGCGCAAGTATTTTTGCTACTGAGTTTTCCCTTTTTTGTAATACGGCATCCTGCATTGACACATCTTTTTAAAGCCCCTTCGTCCACTCCGGCAATGCTGGTGGAAGAAGGGGCTTTTGTTGCTTGCGGATTGTTTACCCTTGGCCTTACATGCGGTTCACGGGCAGCTTTACAAATTGCAGGCCATTGACGGCCTTGCCGAATTTTCCTGTGCGCATGTTGGCCTGAAGGGAGGGCAATATGAGCGGCGGCACGGCCTTGCCGCTGTCGTCTGCCTTGCGCTTTGCCACAAATTCGGCCTTGCCCACTTGCAGGTTCAGCCGCACGTTGGCGGTTTTCTGCTCGCCAACCGTTGCCATGCACTGCGGACCGCGCACACCCTCAGGCGGGTAATCGTGCCCCACATAGATGCGCAGGTCGTCTGGCAGTGTAAAGAGCTTGCGGGAGGAATCATACGAATCCTCGGCGCTGCCGCCAGGAAAGTCGCACCGGCCCGAACCCACATCGGGCAAAAAGATTGTGTCGCCCACAAAGGCCGCATTGCCCACAATATAGGTGGTGTCTGCGGGGGTATGCCCCGGCGTGTGGATTATTTTTGCGGGCATGTCGCCAATGGTGAATTCTTCATCATTTTCAAACAGATGGTCAAAGGCAGAGCCGTCTGCGGGTGTGTCCTCCTGCGTTTGGAAAATGGGCGTCCAGGTGGAGATGATATCCAGCATGTGTTTGCTGATGGCTATTTTCCCGCCCATTTTTTCCTTGATATAACTGGCTGCGGTGACGTGGTCGGCATGGATGTGGGTTTCAAGGATCCACTCCACCACAAAGCCCTGCTGGCGGACAAAATCAATAACTGCATCGGCAGAAACAGTGGATGTGCGGCAGGCGTGGAGGTCAAAATCCAGCACGCTGTCTATAATGGCGCAACGCTTCTGGGCATCGGTTGCAGACCAGACCACATATGTCCAGGTAGCGGTAACGGGATCAAAAAATCCGCGCACATTGGGTGCAGACATGGCGAACTCCTTTGCAAAAAAGCTAGGGTGAAAGTTCCGGCACCAAGAGAAGGCGCATTACTGGCAGCTTGCGCCGGGGCTTTTGCCATCTCCAATGGGGCAAGCGCCGCCAGAGCAGCCCTTTTTGTTCCAGGGTGCGCGCGTGAGCAGAAGGGCCAGGCCGCACCAGTTGGTAAGACCGGAAAATACCTGCCCGCAGCCAATAAAGAGCGCGCCGAGCAGAAAAGCCTTGTGTACAAAAAAACCCAGCAAAACGAACAGAGCCGTGAGCGCCCCGGCCACAAGGCGTACCTGCCTGTCCAGCGTGGGTGAGGTTTCGCCTGTTTTGGGCAGCGCCTGCCCTGCCGTGGGGAAGCCAGCTTCCTTGCAGGCCGCAAGGCCTCCTTCAATAACGGTTATGTCCGCAAATCCGGCTTCGGCAAATTTGGCCGCCGCTGTTTGCGCACGTCTGCCGCTGGCGCAAAGGGTATAAATGGGGGTATCTGCCAATGCCCCGCTGCGCAGGGCAACCATGTGAGGATCAAGCTCCGTCACCGGGGCCAGTGTGGTCGGAAGGACGAGGCGTTTTTCCGCAAATTCCATGGGGGTGCGCACATCCACAATGAGCGCCTGCTTGAGGTCTTTTTGCCGCAGGGCTTGCGCGCTGATGCTCTTGATAGTTGTCATTATGGCCTCCTTCGGTGGATAGCCTCCGGTTGGAAGGGGATGAAGAGCCGTTCATAGCCGTATCTGTGGCTTGCCGCATATGGTGCAGTCCTGTACATGATACCTCACCATGGGCAGACTGCAAAGCAGCAAGAAGAGTGCACATAGTAGTTGGCTACCGTAAGTTCTTTTCAGGTAATCATGTTTCCGGCGGGTGCAAGGCCTGCTTGGAAAGGTTGCATTTATATAATGCGCCCTGCAGGGCTGTGATATTTGCAACAAGGTCATTTACGGTTGCGTTGCTGGTGGAAAACAGTTCAGGGGCAAGGTGTAAGGGAGGAATGAAGAATTCTTTCTGAAAAGAGGGCTTCTGACGGTCTGGCGGATTTTTAATCCGGCCCCTGCGAAGGTGCGTCCGGCCTGGTGGAAAGAAGCTGACCAAGGACTGAAAACATCTTGCTCATAATAACCGGTTTTTCCAGAAATTCGTCCATGCCGGATTCAAAGGCGTTCTGTATTTCATCGGCAAAAACATTGGCAGAAAGCGCCACAATGGGGGTGTCCACATCAAACTCCCGTATCTCGCGGGTGGCCTGATAGCCGTCCATCACAGGCATGCGGATGTCCATCATGATGATGTCGTAATTGCGGCTTCTGGCCTTTCCCACTCCCTCGCTGCCGTTGAACGCCTGTTCGCACACCACGCCTTCACTTTCGAGCATTTCTTTCAGGATTTCACTGTTGATGACGTTGTCTTCGCAGATGAGGATATTCCTTCCCTTAAGTGAGACGGCGGCGCGCTGTGAGCAATTTTTTTTGTGGAAAGCGGCAATATCTGCGGCGGTAGCTTTTTTGTGGGGCAAAATCACCGTAAAGGTTGTTCCCTGGCCCGGCGCAGACTTGCAGGTAATGTTGCCCCCCAAAATATCGACCAGCTTTTTCACAATAGCCAGCCCAAGCCCGCTGCCAGAGCTGGACACATGATCTTCCTGCGTGAACGGTGAATACATGCTGGCTTGAAATTTTTCGCTGATTCCCGGCCCGTTATCAGAAATGACATGGGTTACAACAAGACTGTCGGCATTTTCACCGCAGATGTCATTGCGCCATGTTATGGTGCCGCCGGGTTGCGTGTATTTGACGGCATTGTTCAAGAGATTCACGATAATCTGCTGAACCTTGCGCGTATCGATCTGCGCATAGCAGTTGGTTGCCGTGCAGTTAAAATGCGTTATGAATGTGATGTTTTTTGCCTCCGCCTGAGGCCTGATGATGGATTCAATAATTTTTGCACTATGCGCGCCAGTACAAATTGTCGGTACAACGTCCATCTTTCCGTTGGAAAGCTTTTGCAGGTCAAGAATGTCGGAAAGAATGGCAAGCAGAAAGTTTGAACACGCCTTTATGGTGGCGAAGACCTTGGTGAGGTCAGGATCCTGGTGTTTTTTTAGTTCAAGGTCTGAAAAGCCCATAATGGTGGCAAGGGGAGTGCGCATATCGTGGCTCATGCGCAAGAGAAAGTCAGACTTTGCGCGGTTGGCCTGGCGTTCTTTCTTCAGCGCTGTATGTAGATTGGCATTGAGATCCACTACGTCTTTGCGCAGCATGTATTCACTTGTGACATCTTCAAAACTGCCCACAAGGCCTACAATTTTACCGTCTTCATAAAGCGGGCTTTTACTGGCTACAATGTGGCGGTTTTCGCCCTTGCAAAAGCACATGCCGGGAACCCGCGTGGTGCTCTCGCCCCGCAACACTCGCAGTTCATCATTTTTGTACGGGTCCGGGTCGCTATGCCAGCCCATGTCTTCATCATTCTTGCCCAAGAGCACCTGATCGGAATCAAAACCGTAATATTCCAGAAATGCCTTGTTTACGCCGATAAAACGCCTTTCAGTATCTTTCCAGAAGATTGCAGCCTGCGTAGTGTCCAGAATTTTTTGCAGCAGAACCAGGTTTTGCCGGTTGTGCGCTTGGGTCTCTTTTTCCCTAGAAATATTGACAAATGCCAGTTGCAGAACTTGTTGGGGGATAACCCAGGAGAGACTGACGCGAATCCATCTGACGTGGCCATCTTGCGGGTGCAGTCTGCACTCCAGAGGCTGCACCGTCTTGCCGGATATGAACATTGCCAGCAGGTGTTCTACCCTGCACACGTCGGCACTGTGCACATGCATGAGCTCACTGACGTGGAAGCACTTGCTCGCCTCGCGCCCCGATGTGCCTGTCATGGCCAGCGCCTCGTTGTTCATGTAGGTGCAGTGATGCGTGGCAGGCCCCTGCGTGACCTTCATGTGAATGATGCCAATTGGAATATCAGACAGAGCATCGATTGGTTGCTGCTCTGCGAAAGAAATCCACAATACGCAAACGTTGTCTTCAATGCGCTGGCAGCGGCAATCAAGGAAGCAATGCATAGTTGCGCAAAATACAGTCCATTCTTCCACAAAATTCTGGGAGAGCGATTTGTTCAGATGCTCCTTGTTTACAATAATTTTTTCCAATGCTGCAAATTCGATGATTTTTAGGAATTCAGTGAATCTTGTGTTGGCGGCACTGATGGAAAATGTATTGCCTTCAATCCGAGTTAAAAGACAGCAAGCAATATTTGTTGAACTATTCCACTTCATGAATTGATCTGTCAGATTTTTGTTCATGGAAGTAGTCCCTTGATTGAGGCTGACTAACTTGGAATGTATTTCAACTTAGTTAAATATAAAATTTATCTGGTGTAAATGTTAATTTTTCTTATAAATCAATATCTCTGTATCGTTGTAAATTTATAAATATATGACTGCGATTGCTGGCAGACCCGTATGAATAATAAAAGACCCGCACAGCAGTGCGCCTTCAAAACAGATTACAGATGTCTTGCGAACATAAGGGCAGACATTTGGCAAATGGCATCAATGCCTGCATCCGCAGCACAGAATGCGAAATGCTAGAAGGTATATAAAAACAGCGGATTTTCCATGCCTGGAAAATCCGCTGTCACTGCATGCCACAACACAAATCAGCGCATTTGGCCTGCACGCTGGCCGTTATTTTTTCAGGGCCAGAAAATCGTGCTCGTCAGGGTCGTAATATTTGATTTCGCCAGATTCAATATAGTAGAGCCAGCCGTGAACGTGCAGATCGCCCGATTTTACTCTGTCGCGCACACACGGGTAAGTCATGAGGTTTTCTATCTGAAAAATGATGGAGAGTTTCTCTGTCAGGCGCAGCAGTTTATCCTGTCCAACTTCTTTGCCAAGTGCCAGTGTGGCAAGTTCCTTGGCTTTTTTGCCCAACGAAAGCCATCTTTGCGTGTGCACAAAGGCCTCGTCGCGAATGTCCTTGTACAGTGCTGCGATAGCGCCGCAATAGGTATGGCCGCAGATGATGATTTCTTCAACATTCAAGGCTGTTACGGCATATTCAATGCCTGCGGCCATGGCGTGATAGTCCTCGTCCGGTTTGTAAGGAGCCACAAAGTTGCCCACATTGCGCAGCACAAAGAGCTGGCCGGGAGGAGTGTTGGTGATAAGCGATGGAATAACCCTGGAATCGGCGCAGCCGATATAGAGCACCTTAGGGTGCTGGCCGCTGGAAACCAGTTCCAGAAGCTCATTTTCATGCTTGCAGAAGTAGTTTTTTTGGAAAAATTCATTTCCCTGAAGCAAGCGTTCAACGTTCTTCATCAAATAACCTCAATGAGCCTGATGGGTTGGGGCGTGCGCAGTTGCGGGATTTTTTTTGGGCTGCTGGATTGTCTGCAATCGTAGTAGGGCTTCTTTGCTTTGGCTGCTCGGCTGGCAGTTGCTGCCCTGGTCAGCGCTGGTGTCTGGTAAGGTTGGCGCTTGAACAAGCCCTTGCCGCAAACGCTCCATAGCCAGTGGGTAGGGCATCTTGTACCAAACGTCAAGAAGAGGGCACAGGGCCCGCAAACAGCATGACTGATGCGGGCCCTGTGATATCTGAGCCTGTTCGGAGTCTACAGTAACTTACCCTTGCGACAGTGCTTTCAACTGCGCGGCAAGGCGTGAAAGTTCGGCAACCGTGCCGTGCAGTTCACGCGTCAGGGTGTTGGTGGTTTCTGCAACATGCTTCACATCTGTAATGGCGCGGTTGATTTCTTCGCTTGTGGCGGATTGCTGTTCCGCTGCCGTGGCGATGGATTGCACGCTGTTGCTGGCACTGGCGACAATTTCCACTATCTGGGAAAGTGCGGCGCCGCTCTGGTTGGCCATTTCCGTGGCCCTGGTGACAGTGTCGGCAGTGTCCCGCATCTCCTGCATATTGCCCTTTGCCACAGATTGAATGGTGGTAATGGCTTCTGTGACTTCCTTGGTGGCCTGCATGGTCTTTTCCGCGAGTTTGCGCACTTCGTCCGCAACTACGGCAAAACCGCGTCCTGCATCGCCCGCGCGGGCAGCTTCGATAGCCGCGTTAAGGGCCAGCAGATTGGTCTGATCGGCAATATCCGAGATAACTCCCATGATTCTGCCAATGCCCTCGGTGTGGGTTTCAAGGGATTCCATTTCCTTGAGCAGGGCACCAGTGTGGCTGCTGACCTCTGCAATGGCAGAAACAGCCTCATCAACAATTTCTGCGCCATGCCGGGCCTTTTGCCGTGCGTCCTCCGTCTGGTCAGCTGCGGAAGAAGCATTTTGCGCCACCTCGCGCACGGTGGAAGTCATTTCTTCCATGGCCGTGGCGGTTTCCTGCGCGCGGCCGTTTTGCGCATCCGCACCGTCCGAAACCTGCTGGAAGCGGTCCTTCATCAGGCCTACGGCTTCTGTCAGGCTGTCAGCCGCCGAGCTTATGGAGGTATTCACTTCCTGCATATGCTTCATGGTGGCTTCAATTTCGCGCTCTTTCAGCACCAGGGTGGTCACATCGCGCGCAATTTCCACATAGCCGATTTTATTGCCCTGGTTGTCGCGCAGCACATCACTGAATGGCTGAATATAATGCGGATTTTCCGCAGTGCCGATATCAAGTATACGCGCCACCACAGATTTGCCGCTGCGCTTGGACTGCGCAATGGGGCAGTCGTCGCTCTGGCACACTTCGGTATTGAAGTTGTCGTGGCAGAACTCCCCGCGAAGTTTTTTGATATCCTTCTCGAGCAAGGTTTCTGTGGCTTTGTTGGCGATGATAATGCGGTAGTCGTCATCCACGCCAAAGATGGGATCGGGCACGGAATCCAGCAGATTTCTGTACCCCTGCACCTCTGTGAGCATACTTTCAATCTTGTCCAGCAGCCGGTTGAACCATGACGCCAGCGCGCCGATTTCGTCCTCGGAGGAATACTTCAGGCGATTGGCCAGCACGGCTCTGTCTTCTGCAATTTCCTGAATGGTCTGGCGGATGCTCTGCACAGGCCGCAGCACTGTTATGCTGAGCACAAAGAACGTCATGACCAGCGGCACCACAAGCAGGGTCATGAAGGCTGCCGCAAGGATGATCCCCGCGCGGCTCATGATGCCCTGCTGTTCAGACAGATCCGTGCTGAACACGAGCACGCCGATCTGCTTGTCTTTGAAATCTGTAATGGGCATGCCGGAAAGCAGAGTGGAGCCGACAATTCGGGTAGTCGATCCCTTGCGGGTGGCGTCCAGAAAGCTCTTGTCCAGTAATCCCTCAACGTTGCCGTCCTTGGTGCCGCTCACAAGAACATATGAATCGGCGACAATGGGGTGCTTTTCCTTGGTTTGCAGGCCCGTTGCAACCTTAAGGTGTTCGGCATTCATGTACAGCAGCGAGGATTCTCCCTCTCCAGAACTCAGGCCGTTCAGCACGTGCGTAAAGCTCACCAGCACTTCAACAGAACCCAACTGGCTGCCCGAAAGGCTTGTGACAGGTGCAAGCCCCCGGATTTCAAAACCGCCGCTGCCGATTTCGACCCCGCACAGGGCTTTGCCGTTCTTGTTTACCTCAAGCACTGTGGGGCGGAAGGTCGAAAGATCGTCTGAAATATCAACCCACTTGTCCCCACGCTTGGTCTGTTTGTCGCGCCACAGGCGCGCAAAGCTCCGGGCCGGAGGAAAGTGGTAGTGTATCTGCGGCTTTTCGCCGATAACCGCCTTGAATCCGTCCAGCATGGGAGCGAGGGAAGCGCGCAACATTTCCCGCCCTCGTTGGGCGGTGGCGCTGTTTTCATCATTAATATCGCCTTCCATGGCAGTTCTGTAGGCGGCCTCAACCTCGGGCAATCTGCTCACCAGCGCGGCCATGCGCATGGCCTGTTCGCTGCACAGTTCAATGGCCTGCTTCATCTGCGAGGAGCGGGCTTCAACCAAAGTCTGTATATTTGTTTCGTTAAGTCTCTCAAATTGCTTTTGAATGACAAAATAACAACAAATACCGATAGCAAGTGTTATGCCAGCTATGGGGATGCAGACTTTTGCACGTAATTGCATCAGAGTTCTCCATATGCAATAGTTTAAAATACTATCGCGTGCTTGTGAAAAAACTTTAGGCTTGGGACAGGTTGTGTAAAAAGACAAAGACTCAAGCACAACTATTTACTAATAAATAGCATGAGGCGGAGTATCTTTGTTCAGAACACAAGCAGAAATGATACCATAGCAGTGTGAAAAAAACAAGTTCCCAGATGATATCGTTTAATAATGAGAAATTATTCTCAAAATTGCCATTCCGATAATTTTGCGGGATCGTTTTTTTTGAAAACAGGGAGTGGAAATCTAAAAGCAGGAAACTGATAGTCGAAGATTCCAACTGGTGGCAGCGGCTCGCTGAGAAAGCAGAGAAGGCAGCAGGGGCGCAAGTTCTATCTGTGCCCGCGCTGCGGGCAGAGCCATGGGCGTGCAGGCAGATTTTTGCCTTTTGACAGGCATTAACGTAGTATTCGCACCTGCGGCAGCCTGTAAGCCGCCGCTTTTATGTACAGGATACAAGCCCCTGAGCAGCCCCATGCCTGCAAAGGCGGCATTTTGCATTTTTGACCACGCGTTATAGCGCTAGGGAGCCTATGAACTCTTTTATAGTAGATACAGAATTGTGCCGCAAGGACGGAATTTGCGCCAAAGTGTGCCCCATTCAGATTATTGATGGCAATGTTGGCGAATACCCCTCCATGTCTTCGCACAAGGTCAGGGTATGTATTGGGTGCGGGCAGTGCATGGCCTTTTGCCCAGCCAATGCCTGTTCTGCGCCGGGGCTTTCATCGCAAGACAGCCGCCCCTTGCGGCGTGAACTGATCCCTTCGGCCGATCAGGTTGAAGAACTCGTATTTTCACGGCGCTCTGTGCGGAATTTCAAAAATAAACCTGTTCCGCGCGAGCTGCTGCACAGGATCCTTGACGGCGCGCGCTTTGCCCCTACGGCTAAAAACACGCAGGAGCTGCGCTGGATTGTTTTGGAAACCCGCGAGCAGACGGAAAAGCTGGCAGCTCTGGTCATTGACTGGATGCGCGCCCTGCCGGAAATTGACCCTGCCACTGCCAGGGACGTGCATGCCGAAAGCCTCGTGCGGGCATGGGAAGCCGGGTATGACGTCATCACCCGTACGGCCCCGCATCTTGCCCTGATTATTGCCCCCAAGGGACACTGGGGCCCGTCAGATGCCTCCATTGCCGCTGCCTATCTGGAGCTGCTGGCCCACGGACACAATGTGGGCTGTTGCTGGGGCGGCTACGTGTGCTTTGCCATGGGGCATCCCTCTGCCCACGTTCTGCGGGCCTTTGCGGGCGTTAAGGACGATGAGCAGGTCTATGCCGCGCAGATGATGGGCTTTCCACTGCTTGCCCCCCATTTCAGACCGCCGCGCAAGGCGCTGGATGTCACCTGGCTGTAAGGCTTTATCCCCGTAGCAAAAAATAAAGGCGGCGACCCGGGTTTCATGCCCGGGCTGCCGCCTTGCTTATCATTTGCTGGCTGTTACTGTTTGCGTCGGCGTACTGTAACGCTTTCGCCGCCGATGCCCCAGTTATCCGTGGAGAGTTCTTCAATAAGAACCACGGTGGTTGCGGGGTTTTTGTTCAGTACCCTTTGCAGCAGTTCCGTGACGCCGCGGATGAGTTCTGCTTTCTGCTCCGCAGTGGGGGCTTCTGCACCGCCTGTTACCTTGATATTTACAAAAGGCATCTGTACCTCCGCGATTATTGTCCTAGGGGGCCTTTTCCATAACGACCTTGATGTCTGCCGGTTTGCCAAAGTAGGGCCAGGTTGTGACCAGCACGTCAACGCCTGTGGCCGCATACTGGGCGGCGTTGCCGTCGTTGATGCCGCCAGCGGCCAGAATGACGATGTCGTCACGCAGGGCGCGCACGGCACCCACAGTTGCGGCAAGAGTCTCACAATCGAATTTTTCGCACTGAACAATATCAATGCCTGCTTCTGCCACCAGCAGGGCATCGTCAAAGGTGTCCACCTCGGCGCTGATCTTGCGTTCAGGCGCTCGCGCGCGCAATTTGTCCATCATGGCTGCCACGCTGCGCAACGAGGTCTGTTGCTCACCGGGCAGAAAAACTCTGTGCTGGTCAAAAATGAGGATACTGTCCGAGAGGTTTTGCCGATGAATGATGGCCCCGCCGTTCATGGCCGCCTCCAGGCAGATGGCCTTGGCACCGGGAAAGTTTTTACGTGTCACGGCAACGCGCACGGCGGGGTTTGCGGTGTGGGCCTGCTCCACCATGTGCGCCGCGCGCGTGGCAATGCCTGTCATGTATTCCATCAGGGTCTGGGCCAGCTTCCAGCCTCGGTGCAGGGCGGCGGCGGGGCCTGTGGCCTCCAGACATTGCTGGCCCGCTGCAAGCCTGCCGCCGTTGGCGGCGGTGCGGCTGACAGAAAGGCCGCATTTGCGCAGGAGCATTCCGGCTTCTTCCACGCCGCTGATGGTGCAATCCACCTTGGGCGCAAAGCGCATGACGCCAGAAGTCGCGGCAATGCCGAGCAGTTCTACCGTAAGGTCAAGGCCGGGGCAGTCATCTGCCAGCAGGCCTTCCAGCCATGTATCGGAACAGGGAAAGTGCATGACATGCTCCTTGTAGATGCAGAACACTATACAGGCTAGAGCAATGTCGCTTGAGAATGTTCCGTCAACGGCGCAGAACCGTGCATTTGCGCTGAAGCAGCGGAGTGATAATGCTCTAGAATGACCGTTTTTGACACCAGTCGATGCCAAGGTACAGCAAAAGACTGATTATCGCCAGTATGGCGCAGAGCAGGGCTGCCCGCTGAAATTCGCCTGTGGATACGGCGTTGAACACTTCCAGCGAGAGCGTATTGGTGCGCCCCGCGATGTTGCCGCCGAGCATGAGGCTGATGCCCACCTCGCCCATGGCCCGCGTGATGCCCAGCAGCAGCCCGGCGGCAAGGCCATGCCGGATGAGCGGCAAGGTCACAAGAAAAAAACATTTGCGGGGCGTTGCGCCGCACACCCGCGCCGCCTGCTCAAAGCGCAGCAATTCTGGATTGTTCAGCGCTGTTTGCACGGGCTTGACCACAAGGGGCAGCCCGGCCAGCCACGAGGCAAGGATGATGCCCCCCTGCGAAAACACCAGGCTGACGCCCAATGTCTCCCGCAGGGCAATGCCTCCCCAGCCGTTGCGGCCAAAGAGCAGGAGCAGCAAAAAGCCCAGGGCCATGGGCGGAAAAACCAGCGGTAGCGTGATGACAAAATTGACCACCCGCCGCAGATGCGGATTTTTCGCCATGCCCAGCCGGGCAAGAGGAATGGCCGTCAGCGCGTGCAATATCAGGCAGGCGCAGCAGACCCGCAGGGTCAGCAGCACGGAAAAGCTGACCTCAGGCGCGCACAGGGCGCGCCCCAGTTCATGCAGTTCATGCAGCTGCATGGTTACAGGCGCAGGCCGCTGCCGGCAAGGATTCGCTGCGCTTCAGGAGTTTTCAGAAACTGCATGAACGAGCGCACTTCAGCCTTGTTCTCCTGTCCGGCCACGACACCTGCCACCAGCAGCATGGGCGTATAGCCCTCGTGCACTTCCATCCAGCCGCCAACGCTGTCGCCCTGCTTGCGGGCAATGGCCTCGTTCACAAAGGCGGCGTCAAGATCGCCGGAAACAAGGTAGGAAAAGACCTGCGGCACTGTGGAAAGCATGGAAAGCTTTGCCTTGAGCGGCTCCAGCAGGTTGTTGCCCTTCATGAAGGCCACTGCCGCTCTGCCGTAAATGGCCGCCTGGGCATCGGGATAGCCGATTTTGGCAAATTCCGGCTTGGTGAGATCCTGCGCCGAGGCAAGGTGCAGCCCTTTGCGCCACGCCAGCACGAGCACGGCTTCGCCAAGCGGTTCATAGGCGGCAAAGGCCAGACCGGAATCCTGCAAGGTGCCTTTTTCCGAAACAATAATGCTGACGCCGCTCCCCGCCTTAGCCTGTTCGATTATCTGCCCGATGTTGCCGCTGTACATTTCTGTGGGTTTTACGCCCGATTGCTGTGCATAGGCCGCGCACAACTGCTGCACCATGGGTTTGTATCCAAGCCCGGTGGTGATGGATGGCCCGTCGGCATGGGCCGACTGCGCAAAAACAAGGATGCAGGCAGTCAGTATCAGCAAAAGGCGAAAACGTTCAGGCAATACCAGAGGCTTCATGTGCGGCTCCTGACAGACAAAAGGTGGGGTAAGGCAACAGGCCCAGATTGTGCGCTTTGCGCAGGGTATCCTCAACCATGCCTTGGGCTTCAAGGCGGCCCTGACGCAACAGCAGCATGCTGCTGCCAAGGGCCAAGGCCTCATCGGGCGAATGGGTGACGTACAGCACTGGCACGTTCCACTGCTGCGGAATGCGCGCAATGTAGGACATAAGGCCATCCTTGAGGCTCATATCCAGCGATGAAAGGGGTTCGTCCATAAGAAGAAGGCTCGGACGGCAGAGCAGGGCGCGCCCAATGGCTACGCGCTGCTTTTCGCCGCCCGAAAGATGTGCCGGGCGTCTGTGCAGCAGCGGAGCAATTTCGAGCAGGTCGGCAACGTCATCAATGTTGGGCGCATCCTTGCTGGCGTGAGCGGCATGGAACCGGAGGCCGAAACGCAGGTTCTCGCGGACAGAAAGGTGGGGAAACAGGCGGGCGTCCTGAAAAACATAGCCCAGGCGTCTGGCTTCTGGCGGCAGGTTTATGCCTTGATCCGCGTTAAAGCAGGTGATGCCATGGCAGAGTATCTGTCCTGCATCTGGTGTTTCCAGCCCTGCAATACAATTGATAAGGCTTGTTTTCCCGGAACCTGAAGGGCCAAAAATGACAGCAATGCCGCACTCCGCAAGCGTAAATGCAAGTTGCAATTCAAAATCGCCGTGTTTTTTATGGATATCTACGTGTAGCATGGTCTGTCCTGAAGGCGGGGTGGGGCATGACCAGACGCCTTGCGCGGCTAGTTGCGTCATATCCAGCGATCATCAAGACCATACGGAGAGTGAAGCCATGTATCAATAAATACACGGTTTATATCATAAGCGTGAATGTTTGGGCGCGATCGCAGGGACAATCAGCATGCCTTGAGGGATGAGGCGGAGCAGACTTGTGCGTTTGCTGTGTTGCACGCAGCTAGAGGCCTGCAAGGCCAGGGGCCTCACCTCAGGCAAGCATACGAAACGAAAAAATTGGGTATGGAAGGCAGAAGGTGTTCTGCGCCCCCAGACGGGGCGGAGGAAAGAGGGCGTCAGCAGGGCCAAGGGCGCTTATGCGCCCATGCCTGCATTGCGTTCGATAAGTTTGACGGCCCTGGCAATCTGGCGGCCAAGGCTGGTTTCTTTGGAAAGTTCACGTTCCACACTGGTGATGCCCTTGATAACCGTGGAATGGCGGCGGTTGAATTTTTCGCCGATTTCTTCAAGAGTCAGTTCTGTGTGTTTGCGCGCGAGATAATACACTGTGTTGCGGCCCAGCACGCATTCCTTGCGGCGCGAGCGGGAGCTGAGCTGGCGCTCGTTGAGGCCGTAGCTTTCACAGACCAGACGCACGATAGTGGGCATGTCCGGCCCGCAGCTGATCTCGGCATACTGGCTGAGCACTTCCATGGCCAGATCAAGGTTCAGACCGCAATTGAGCAGACGCGCCTTGAAGATGAGGCTATTCAGGCACGATTCCATCTGGCGTACATCGCCGTCAAGGCGGCGGGCCAGCAGTTCGCAAACGGAGTCGGGCAGCAGCACCTGATAACTTTTGGCCTTGCGCTCAAGAATGTGGCGGCGCATGTCTTCTGTGGGGCGGCCAATATCGGTGAGGATGCCCGAGCAGAAATGCGACACAAGCTGGCTGTCTACGCGTTGCAGTTCGCGCGGCGAAAACGATGAGGTAAAAATGACGCGTCCGCCCTTGGCTTGAAGGTTTTTAACCACGGCAAGCGCCATGTCCTGCATTTTTTCCTTACCCTGGAAAAAATGCACGTCTTCAAGCAGCAGCACGTCAAGATCACGGAAACGGGTTTTGAAATTTTCGATGTCGTGGGTGCGCAGGGCAGCCACAAAGCGCGAGGCAAAATCTTCTGCCGTCAGGTAGCCCACGCGCGCGCCGCTGCGTTCTTCTGCAATGGCGCGGCCAACGGCTTGTGCCAGGTGGGTTTTGCCAAGGCCAGGGGCAGAGTTCATGAACAGGGTGCGTACGCAGCCGCTGCTACGGCTTACATCCTGAGCTGCCGCAACAGCCATATTATTGGTGGGGCCAACTACAAAGTCCGCAAAAGCATAGCGCCAGTTGGTCGCCAGACGATAGGCCGGGGTGCTGCTGATGGGCAGGGTGGCCTGCAACGGCGGGCGCGCCATCTGCTGTGCGGCAGTGTCCTGACGGTTGGCAGCTTCCGTGGCGTTGGCCGCCAAACCGGAAAATGTCGCGTTCAGTATGGAAGATGAGTGCGCGCACTGCTCTGCCGTGTCAGCTTGTTTGGCGGGGGCTTCTGCATTATGGGCCAGGGCAAAAGAAGCGGGCTGTTGCACAGGGCTGGCCGCAAAGGCCGAGTTATCCCGGCTGTCACGGGCTGGCAGGTTAGCAGGCTTGCTGCTGTGGGCGGTATCGCCTGCAGCGGTAATGCGCACGTCAACAGAAGCTGGGTCAAGTCCCAGCACCGGGGCTGCTGCTTCACGCAAGGTGGAGAGCATCTTGCCTTCAAGCCAGCTGGCCACAAAAGCATTGGGCGCGGTAAGCAAAAGCCCCCCCGCGTGCACTTGTGCCTGCAAGGGCGCAATCCAAACCTTGAAAACGCCGGAATGCAGCATTTTCTTGAGATTTTCAGAAATTTCCGACCATTGTTCGCGCATGCAGCCTTGTAGCCCAAAATCAGATTTTGGGGCAATTGATGATTCCGAGCTGTTTGAGACATGAGGCCAATTTCTTATCCCCAACTTTGTTTATATCTAATAGGCCTGAATTTTAATGTTTTTTAGTTACTTGGCCTGTAGTCCCTATGATGGGATATCCTTTGAACGCACGGCTTTCATGGGATGTCTTGACATTTTAAACATAGTGTCAAAAAGTTTTGCACAAATATAATTTGTTTTTACTCTGTTTTTCTCATGTATTCTTCATTTTTTAACTAGGCATCAGCAAACTATGCGCACTGTAAGGCAAGGCAGATTGTCAAGGGGGAAAAAGAAATTTTCGGTGGTTTCAGGTCGCATATTTGGACCGAAATTTCCACGAAAATTATATAAAAACTGTTGATATTAAAGAAAGTTAAGAAAATATCCAGGCATGCCCGGTGCATGCGGGCAGCAGGTGAATACGCCTGACGCCAGAATGCAAAAAACCCCGGCCTGAGCCGGGGTTTTGTTCCTGAGGGACGGGCAGCGCAAGCAGTGCCCGCGCTGAAGCTACCGTCCACAGCACGTTGCTGTGCCTCCTAGGAGGCCGCGGTGCTTATCTGCGGCTTAGAAGCCGTAGCGTAGGCCGAGCATGAACTCGTTTTCGTAGGGGCGGTTGCCAACGTTGTACTTGTTGCCAGCAGAGGTGACGCTCACTTCGTTGTAGCCAAGGCTTACAAAGCGGTAGCCAGCATCAATGGCGAAGTGCTCGTTGATGTTGAAGGCAACACCAGCGCCCAGGTTCCAGGCAAAGTTGGTGGTGCGTTGATCGCCGCTGAACTTGTCGCCGTTGTTGGCGGTAAAGTCATAGCCAGCGTAGTTGAAGGCCATGCCAAGACCACCACCCACATAAGGGGTCATGATGCTGTCGTTGTGGAAATCCCAGAACAGGTTTGCAAACAGGGTCGAGGAGTTCCAGGTGCCCTTGACCTGCTTGATGGCCGCGCCGCCATCGCTCCAGGTCTTTTCATTGTTGCCGCGCATGGCGAATTCAAGTTCGGCACGCAGGGGCAGCATCTGCTGGGGCCAGAAGTCATAGCCCAGGGCCAGGGCGCCACCAAGGGTGAACTGGCTGTACTGGTCTACGCCTGAGCCAGCCAGGGCGCGGGAGCGTTCAATTTGGCCGGTATTTTGAAAGCTCATCAGGAATTTGGGGGCCAGATACATGCCGTTGCCTTCAGCAGCGGCAATGTTGGGCAGTGCCAAACTCAGCACCAGCGCCAACGCAAGAATAAAGCGTTTCATGACAGTCCTCCTAGGTACTTTCCTCCAAAAAAATGAAGGCAGCTTTAAAGTTGAAACAATCATTAGAAAATGTCAATATTTTTTCTATATTGGCAGCAGTAATGACGCATATTAACTGTATTAATATTTCAAAACAGTTTATTGCAACGCGCTGATTCGGCTGGAAACCGAATGTATTCTGTACAAAAAAGAAAAACCCGGCTGTTTTTTAACAACCGGGTTCATATGTTTTTGCGGCAAACGCCCGCCGCCTACGCAACAACAGCTGCGCGTATTTGGGCAATGTGACTTTTTAGAAGGTGTAACCCACTGAAAGCATGTAGATGTTTGCAGACACATCCTTGGAGTTGCCGCCCGTAATGCCCACATCGGGTGATATGCCCTTGGCATCGGTGTTGCCGTAGTCGAGCGAGTTGATCCACAAGTGGGAGTACGCGAGATCCACAGTCCAGTTATTCCAGTTAAAGCCGGTGCCCACGCTGAGCGTTTTGCGGCCATTGGTGGGGATCATGAAGTCGGCATGGCTTTCATTGACCACAGGTGTTTCATACGAAAAACCCGCGCGCAGGGTCCACCAGTCAAGGGGCTTGTATTCAACGCTGCCGTTGAAGTTCCAGCCGTCGCGCCATTCCTTGTTATTGATGGAACTGTAACCGTTATCCATATAGATATTCAGGGCATTGTAGGTGGACCAGCGGGTCCAGACCGTGCCCACTTCAAAGCTCAGATTGTCCAGCGGCTTGTAGGTAACGCCCAGCGCGGCCGAGTCTGGCAACTGAAGCACAGTGTTTGCGTCACAGTTTCTGGCCTCGGGCAGGTGTTTGGTGGCGCTGATGGCGTTGTTGCCCTGATAGGCGAATTCCACATCGCCATTGATGTTCATGGTCACCTGGCTCTTGTAGGACAGGCCAACCGACCACTGGTCGTTGAGGCGCATGTGCAGGCCAAGGTGAGCGCCGTAACCCCAGCCGTTGCCCTCGATCTGCATGTCGTTGTCAAATTTTTTGCCGTTGTTGTAGGTAGGAATCTTGTTGCCCATGTACATGTGGGCGTTCATGGCTTCCACGCCTACGGAGAAGGAAACTGTATCGTTGAGCTTGATGGCAAGGGTAGGCACGAAGGAAATGGTCTGCACGCCGATGTCATAGACATTGTACCTGCCCGCCCAGTCGCCCGCATAACTGTTGCCAAGGCCGAAACGCGAAAAAACGCCCAGACCGACCCAAGCGTTGTCGCTCAGCTGATGGCTCAGATAGGCATGCGGAGCATTCCAGAGCGCGGGTTTTGTGTAGGTATCGGTCTGGCGGCTGCCAGCATTGGTGGTTATGCCGCCTGAGGGGCTGATGAGGGCAAAGCCGCCCATCATGCGCGTGCCGGGCAGTTGCGTGATGCCAGCGGCATTATAGGCAATGGCCGAAACATCATCAGCGCGGCCCACCATGCCGCCAGCCAGGGAAACACCTCTGGCGCTCCATTCATTCAGGGCGAAACCTTCGCCCCAGGCTACGGGCGCGCAGCAGGCCACCAGAGCCAGCGCCAGACATACAGCACGAAAAACCTTCATCACCCCTCCACTAAGATGCAAAAAAAGCGCACAACAGCCCATCCCGGCATACCTTAGCACGCTGGTACGGTTGCGATGTCGCAGAAACGGACGCGGCTGTATGGCCGCCCTCGACAACAGTAATGGGATGTCACAACATATTTATCGGATCAAGGTCAAGGAAAAGTCGCAAGTGTCTTGAAGCTTTTTGTGACAAAGCAAAGAAATAGAGCGAGCGCAGCGCCTGCCAGTCCTGCCCTTTTACCAAGCATGTAAAACGTTTGCGCCCACGGAGCAGGGACAGTGGGGCAGGAGCGGGGCCAAGAAGCTGCACGCCCAGTTCCGCAGCCTTGCCGCGCAGCGCCTGAGCCAGATCGTTGAGAGCAGGGGGGCCGCCCTGTTCGTTCAGCGCGTAGGATATGCGAATGAGCGCCAGACGCACAAAGGGCGGGTAACGGCGCAGCCGCCGTTTGGCAAGCTCTGCCTGATAAAAGCCCTCATAGTCTGCGGTGCGCACGTACTGCCAGCAGTAGTGCTCCACATCACGCGTCTGGATAAGCACCCGGCCCGGCTTGTCGCCCCTGCCCGCGCGCCCGGCGGACTGCACCAGCAATTGGAATGTGCGCTCGGCGGCGCGGTAGTCCGGCAGATTCAGGCCAAGGTCAGCATCCGCGATGACGGCCAGCGTCACCAGCGGAAAGTGATGTCCCTTGGAGAGCATTTGCGTACCCACCAGTATGGGGGCCTCCTGCCGGGAAAAGGCCGCAAGGATTTCTTCCATGCGTCCAGGCCTGCGGGTGCTGTCCCTGTCAAGCCGCAGCACAGGCCCCCCGGCCAGTACGCTCAGGCGTTCGGCCAGGCGTTCCGTGCCTTCGCCCATGGGCAAAAAGTTCATGCCGCCGCACTCTGGGCAGGGCGAGGGAAATGGTCGGCTATAGCCGCAATAGTGGCAGACGAGTTTTTCCAGCCCCTTGTGGTAGGTGAGCCCAATTTCGCAGTGCGGGCAGCGCAGGGTGCGGTTGCAGTCCAAGCAGTACATCAGGGGGGCGTAGCCTCGCCTGTTCAGCAGTACCACTGCCTGCTCGCCGCGCTCAATGGTCTCGCGCAGTGCGGCTTCGCTCTGTGGGGCCAGCAGGCCATCCATGCTGGTTGAGCCGGGCGCGAGGGAGCTGATGTCCACCAGTTCGACCGGCGGCAGTTCGCGTCCGCCCACGCGGTGCGGCAGCCGCAGGATAGGCAGGTGCCCGTTTTCAGCCGCATAAAAGGTTTTGAGGTCTGGTGTGGCAGAACCAAGCACCAGCAGCCCCTTTGCCTGGGCAACACGGAACCACGCCACTTCCTTGGCCTGATAGGCCAGGCTTTCGTCCTGCTTGAAAGAGCCGTCGTGCTCTTCATCAAGCACAATGCAGTTCAGATGCGGCACAGGCAGAAACAGTGCCGAACGCGTACCCACGACAATGCAGGGGGTGTCGCTTTGCGCCATCTGGCGAAAGGTCGCTTCCCGCCGTGCGGGCGACTGGTAGCCGTGGTAGAAAAATAACGGAGCATCGGGCAGCGCGCAGGTGGCATCTCGCCGCAGTTTGTGGGCCAGCGCCACCTCGGGTGCGAGCAGCATGACGCTTTTGCCCGCCGCAAGGCAGGCCTTGGCAAGTTCAAGGTATACTGCTGTTTTGCCGCTGCCGGTCACGCCAAAGAGCAGGCGGGAGGAAGCCTCGTCCGCCCGCAGGGCCTCCAGCATGCTTTCAAGCGCAAGCGCCTGCTCATCGTTGAGGGTAAAGGGGGCAGGCGGGGGCGGCAACAGGCTTTGCTCTGTGGCGTCCAGGGCGTCATCATCGTCAACGCCGTTGTCTCGCGCAAGGTTGACGTGCCCGGCTTCCAGCAGGGTATGGAGGGCTGGTGTGACGGCCTGCCCAAGGGATTGCACCAGCCGCCTGCGGCTCACGCTGCCGTGCTGGTGCAGATAGTCCAGAACTTCGATCTGGCGTTTGGCCGAAGGCCGCACAGGCCAGGGCGGATCAACGCGCAGCAGGCAAAATTCTTCACTGGCGGCGTCTGTGCCGGGGGGCAGCATGCGGGCCGTGCCTTTGCAAAGGGCCGCTGCGAGCGCCTGACGCTGTTCGGGCAGGGCTTCACGGATGCGCGCCAGAGTCCAGGCCACAGCCTTGCCCGATTCGATATTGCGCAGCCGCACCCGCGCAAGGCGCAGGCCCTGTGGCAGCACATGCCCCAGAATATGACCGGGGTGCAGCCCCTGACGGCGGGCCAGATCTTCAGCCAGTTCCAGCAGTACCGCGGGGAGCAGGGGGGCGTTTTCCAGCGGCCAGCCAAGGCTTTTGCAGTCAACGCCTTCCGGCACGTCGGCGGTTGGGCTGACGCGCAAAAGCACTGCGGCGCGCAGGGCGGTGCGCTCGCCCCGGCCCAGCGGCACGGCCACGCGCAATCCGGGCTGCCAGAAATCGGCGGGAAATTCGGGCGGCAGCGTGTAGGTAAGGCTGGCGTAGGGCGGAGTGAGCAGGGCGACTGTGGCGTACATGTAGGGCAGAGTTACGTAATACGGCACCAATGGCAAGCCTCCTCTGGCGAACCAGAGGAGGCTTGGGGCAATACGTATGCGCAGCGGGTTTTAATGGAACTGCACAAAATTCTTGAGCAGCTTGAGCAGATCGTAGCGCAGTTCTTCGTCCTGAAGGGCAAAGTAGATGTTGGCGGTGAGAAATTCCGCCCAGTCGCCAGCGTCAAAGCGCATGCCGGACATGCGCACAGCCATCATGCCCCTTTCCTGAGCCATGGCCTGGAGTGCGTCGGTAAGCTGGATTTCGCCGCCGTGACCGGGTTCGACCTTTTCAAGATAGTCAAAAATATCAGGCGTGAGTACATAACGGCCAACAATAGCCATGCGCGAGGGAGCGTCTTCACGGGCGGGTTTTTCCACCATGTTTTTGACGCGGAACACGCCGGGGGTCACTTCGTCGCCATCAATGATACCGTAGCGGCTGACCTTCTCCCACGGTACTTCCATCACGCCGATGATCGGCATTTTTTCGGCCATGGCCACTTCAATGAGCTGGCCGATGCCGGGAGCGCCGCCAAACATGAGGTCATCGCCCACCATGATGGCAAAGGGATCATCACGCACAAGTTCGCGCGCACACAGCACCGCATGCCCAAGGCCAAGCTGGCGCTTCTGCCTCACGGACATGATGTTGACCATCTCGGCCACCTTGCGCACTTCAGCCAGCTTATCGAGCTTGCCAGCGCGTTCAAGCACGGCCTCAAGCTGGAGGTTGTAGTCAAAGTGGTCTTCAATAACCGTTTTGTCGCGGTTGGTGACGAAAATCACGTCTTCGATATTGGCGCGCTGCGCTTCTTCAACCACATACTGGATGACGGGCTTGTTGTAGATGGGCAGCATTTCCTTGGGAATATTCTTTGTTGCAGGCAAGGAACGGGTGCCCCATCCGGCCACGGGAATGACGACTTTACGAATATCCTTCATGCATGCCTCCAAGGGGGGTAGACAAAACAATTTTTATTAGCGGCAAACCGATGTAAGCAATAAACGGATAGCAGCCGTACTGCAAGCAGTACCTGCCCGATCCGGGAGTGCCGCCGCGAAGTTCAACAGTCAAATCAGCGCAGTTCGCGCTCAACCACAACGGCCAGATCTTCAGCGAATGTTTTGACCTTTTCGGGATTTTCGCCTTCCACCATGACGCGGCAAAGAGATTCCGTGCCGGAATACCGCAAGAGCACACGCCCGCGCCCGGCCAGTTCCGCCTCGACCTTGGCAACAGCCTCGCCAATGGCGGGGCGTTCCTCGAAGGGCAGGCGTTTTTCCACCCGCACGTTGATAAGCTTCTGCGGGAAGGGTTTGAGCCTGCCTGCCAGTTCGGAGAGAGGCTTGTCCTTTTCGCGCATGATGCGCAGAATTTGCAGGGCCGCCAGCAGGCCATCGCCCGTGGTGCTGTACTTGTGGAAAATAAGATGGCCCGACTGCTCGCCGCCCAGCATGGCGCCCTCGCGCCGCATGGCTTCCATAACGTAGCGGTCGCCAACCTTGGTGCGCAGCAGCGAACCGCCGTGATCCTTCATAAAAATTTCCAGGGCCATGTTGCTCATGGCGGTTGCCACAAGCAGATTGCCCGGCAGTTCGCCCCTGGCCATCATGGCCTGGGCGCACATGGCCATGAGCTGGTCGCCGTCAATGATGTCGCCGTGCTCGTCCACAACAATGAGGCGGTCGGCGTCGCCGTCCAGCGCAAGGCCCACATCGGCCCGAACCTCGCGCACCTTGGCTGCCACCACTTCGGGATAGAGCGAGCCGCAGTGCTCGTTGATGTTGGTGCCGTCAGGGCTTGTGCCGATGCGGAAAACTTCGGCTCCAAGTTCTTCAAGAGCCAGAGGGGCAACTTTGTAGCTGGCGCCGTTGGCGCAGTCAATCACAATGCGCAGGCCCGAAAGCGTCAGCTGGGGAGGGAAGCAGCTCTTGGTGTAAACAATATAGCGGCCCCCTGCGTCTTCAATCTTGGTGGCGCGGCCAACGCCGCGCGCTTCGGGGTAGGGCCATTTAAAGTCCGAATCCAGCACCATGGCCGATATTTCGTCTTCAGTCAGGTCGGGCAGCTTGTAGCCATCGGCGTCAAAGAACTTGATGCCGTTGTCGTGAAAGGGGTTGTGCGAGGCGGAAATAACCACCCCAAGGTCGGCCCGCATGCTGCGGGTAAGAAAGGATATGGCCGGGGTGGGCAGCGGGCCGGTCATGATCACGTGCATGCCGGCGGCGCACAGGCCGGAAGTGAGCGCAGATTCAAACATATAGCCTGAAAGGCGCGTATCCTTGCCGATGACCACCTTGTGCTGGTGGTCGCCGCGCCGAAAGCGCACACCCGCCGCCAGACCAAGTCGCAGGGCTACATCCACGGTCATGGGATAGTTGTTGACCGTGCCGCGCAGTCCGTCTGTGCCGAAAAGACGCTCAGCCATGAAAACTCCTTACCTCTAATTCTTTTGCAGCACGCAGACGCGTTTCGTGGGCGCTGTTGCTGGGTTTTGTCGTATGTGCCGTGCCCGGCCGCAAGGGGCAATGCTCGGTTGCGTTCCGTTCAGGCTGCCGGATGCGGCAGCTGAGGGCGGCGCTTATTTCTTTTTTCTTGTTACCGTAACTTCTTCCGTAACCGGGTTCAAGAGAGTCATTCCTTCCGGCAGTTTGAAGTGCAGGGGGGTTTTAACGCTCTCCCCCGGCTGGATCTCAGGCGTGACGAAAGAAACTTCCATCTCGCCAAGGTAATGGCTGTTCTTTGCCAGAGCCTCGGGCACCTCCACCAGCACGGCAATTTCATCGGGATTCACCGTGTAGGTCAAGCGGCTTTCCTTGGCAATTTCCACTTTGCAGCGGCGCGAGATGACGGTGCGCCCACTGGTGATGGTGTACTGCACCTTGACGGAAGGCGGCGTGGCCGTGACCATGCCCGGCGTGTCCAGCGTGATGGTCTGCTGCGTTGTTGTGCCTGCCGCCTTGGGATCAAGCATGATGGTCAGCGGCACGCTGGCAATGGCGGAGACAACGGATTCCGGGCCGCGCAAAACCACGGTGGCCGGGGTTACACTGACATTTTCCACAGTCAGGGCGCCGCTGCGCAGGGGCGAATCCACAACCGCCTTAACGGGCACGCTGCGCTCCTGCACGTTGTCGGCCTTGACCACAATGCGCGGGGGCTGCACATCAATGAGCTCAAAGGCGCGGAAACGCGCGCCAAGATGCTCCGCCGAGAGCGGCACCACTGTGGTGCCTTTTTTTATGGAAGAAAGATCCACCGCCTGAATGATCTTGCGTTGCGTGACCGAGCGCAGCAGAGTTTCCGGCCCGCGCAGGCGCACAACCGCCTTGTTGATGAGGCCGTCAGTCACCACAAGATTGGCAGGGATGCCAAAGTAATCAAGGTTTACTTCAATCTGCGCTTCCAGCCTGTCGCGAACGCTGACCATGTACCACATACTCACGGCGATAAACATCGCCAGCAGCATGGAGAGCAGGTGCGGGGGGCGGCGCGAGGGATCAGAGGATTTCATTAAGCACCTGCCTGAGGCGGGTAGCGTCAAGGGCGCGCATCAGCTCATCCTTGAGGGCTACGGAAATTTCGCCTCTTTCTTCAGAAACAACAATGACCAGAGCATCACTTTCGCGGGCGATACCCAGTGCCGCGCGGTGACGTGTGCCGAAGTTCTGCCCCTTGGCTTCGGCCAGCGGCAGAATGCAGGCCGCAGCGGTGATTCTGCTTCGGCTGATGATTACTGCGCCATCGTGCAGGGGGGCCTTGGGGTAAAAGATATTCATGAGCAGTTGGCGTGAAAGCTGCGCATCAATACGCACGCCTTCGCGTTTTATCATGTCGCCAAGGCGCATGCTGCGCTCAATAACAATAAGTGCGCCCACCCGCAGCCGGGCCATTTCAACACATGCGGTCACCACTTCTTCCACGCCGATATTCTTTATGCTGGATCGGCGAAAGATAGGCCGTGCGCCCATTTCGCCCAGAGCCTGACGGATGTCGGCCTGAAAAATAACGACTATGAGGATGAACAGGGAACTGAAAATGTGCTGCAACAGCCAGGTAAGCGTGTACAGGCCGAGAGCGTTTGAAAAGAAATACAGCAGCGTGAGCAGGCCCAGCCCCGTAAGGACTGTCAGCGCCCGCGAACCCCGCAGCATCTGGATAACCTGGTACAGCAGAATGCTGACCACGGCTATATCCATTACATCGCGCCAGTCTATGGCAATATGGTCAAACACGGTGTGTTCCTTGCAGCAAAGTGTATCGGGCAACCGCAGCGCTGTCAGCCGAGGGCCTTGGCGCGTTCCTTATCTTGGTACATGGCAGTGTCCGCGCAGGAGATCAGCGCATCCACTGTGAGGGCCGTATCAGGGTACACTGCACTGCCCATGCTGAACGTGATCGGCCCCGGTATGTTCAGCTCGGGCAAACCCTTTGCAAGATCGGCGCGCATTCGGGCAAAGGCGGCCTTGTCCCTCTCCTTGGACGGGTTGCCGTTGAGCAGCAACACAAATTCATCGCCGCCCATACGCCCCAGAATATGCGTCACCGGGGCATGAGCGCGAACAACCTCTGCGAAGAATTGCAATACTCGGTCGCCCGCCTCATGTCCATAGGTGTCGTTAATGCCTTTAAAATTATTTAAGTCAACGTAATATAAAGTAAAATTTTTTGAAATTGGTGCGGCTATGCGCCGTTGAAGCTCCTCAAAGAGTCCACGTCTGTTGAGCGCTCCCGTGAGGGCGTCTCTATAAGCGATGGCCTCAAGATAGGTGCGAATTTGCGTAAGGTCATGATTCCTTTGAACGAGAGTTGCAAGAAAGAGGCTGAGAAGAACACTCGTGCCCACATAGAGCCATGATTCCAGCGACTTGTACCACGCAAGGCCCGCCGACATGCGGATCAGCCAGTGAGCGTTAAGAATTGTCACAGGCATGTCTATGCTGCTGGCGTCTTTTTCTGAATCTGCGCTGCCAGCAATAAGCAACGCCCCGCCTTTATGGGGAGATGTGCGCCAAAGGCCAAAATCGATATTCATGCTGTCCAGCATGTAAAGGTCCGAGGCTGTCATCACGTCAGGAAAACGCAGCAATATTGCGGCAATACCCCAATAACGCGGAAGTCCATGAGCATCGGGAAGAAATATGGAAAGTCGCCCTACCAGAGCCGCGTCCCCGTTGGGGAGCAGTATCGGCCCGGCCAGGGTCAGCGGTGCGCCGTGGCGGGCCGTGACAGCCTCGTGGCTGCCCAGATTTCCGTCCAGCATATCTTGCCCCACCAGCAGGCTGTTGGCAGGCGTATATGGGTACACCTTGTCTATGGTGCCGCCGGGGGCGAGCACAAAGGCCTGAATGGTATCTTCATCGTGCAAGGCAGCGGCAACACGCTCGAATTCCTGAATGTTCCCGTTATTGTCAATAACAAGCGCGTTCAGAGTTTCCGTTTTGAATATCAGGCGCAACAGATCGCTTTGGAGGTTATCGCGCTGTGAACGGGCGATGCTCTCAAGTTTGACCCGTTCAATCTGCTGTTTGCGGTCAATCAAAACCCAGGTCAAAAGTAAGTTGAAGGCCAACGTGATGAGCAGCATTCCAGTGAATGGGCGCGTTGAAAAAGATCGCACCATACCGGCAGACTCGCAATCGTTGACGGTTTGAATCCCTAGTTGGCTTCAAGAGCCAAAGCAACAGTCATGGCCTGACGGGCCGCAACAACATCGTGCACTCTATGCCAGAACACGCCCTTGCCGCGCAGTATTGCTGTGGCCGTGGCTGTTGCCAGACCGCGCTCCTGCGGCGGCAGGCCCAGAAGCCCGCCAAAAACCGATTTCATGGACAGAGCCATGAGCACGGGCCGCCCAAGCGCGAGCCAGTCTTCCGGGTGCGCCAGCAGGGTGAGGTTGTGTTCAAGCGTCTTGCCAAAACCGATGCCGGGGTCAAGCACAATGCGGTCTTCCGGCAGGCCCGCCCGCACCAGACGCGACATCTCGTGCTCAAAAAATTCCAGCACTTCACGGCGTACATCTGTGTAGCGCGGATCGCGCTGCATGGTCTGCGGGCGGCCTTGACTGTGCATCAGCACATAGCCAGGCTTGTACTGCACAAGTACATCCAGCAGGGCGGGATCAAAGGCGCAGGCCGAAATATCATTGATGATGGCTGCCCCCATGTCCAGCACAGCGGCAGCCGTGGCGGCATGGTAGGTATCAACAGAGATTACGGCTCCGGGAGCAGCCTGACGCAGTCCTGTCAGAACTGGCAGCAGGCGCTCGGTTTCCTGCTGGGGGGGCAATTCCGCGGCTCCGGGCCGCGACGATTCCGCGCCAAGGTCAAGAATATCTGCACCCTGGTTGCGCAGGGTCAGTGCATGGTTGAGGCCCGGTGCCGGGGCATTGTGGCGGCCCCCGTCATAAAAGGAATCCGGGGTCAGATTTACAATGCCCATGACGCCAAAGGGGGAGGGCGTCTTCAACGCCCGCCCCCCAAGAATATGCCAATCTGCGCCCCTGGAAAGAGCGGCTGGGCAAATGCTATCGGTCATTTTCTTTACTGTTGTTCCGGGTGCTCTCGGCTTCGGACGGCTTGGATTCCGCCTGCGCCGATTGCTGCTCCGGCTTCTGCTCTGCCTTCTGTTCTGGGGCCTGAGCGTCCGTATCTGGTTCAATTACAAATTCAGCACCGGATTTGGCAGCCTTGCCACCCTTGGCGGCAGCGCTGGCGGGTACGGGTTTGCCGTTGCTGTCGAGCGGAGGCAGCTCCTTGTTGTCCATGAGCAGCTCAAGATCCTCGCCAGTGATGGTTTCGCGATCAAGAAGGGCCTGGGCAATGCGGTGCAGGGCATCCAGATTTTCCTCAAGCAGCTTGCGGCAGCGGCTGTGCGCGTCTTCCACAATGCGCTTCACTTCCGAATCCACAAGCCGTGCCGTGTCTTCGCTGAAGTTCTTGTTCTGAACCCATTCGCGGCCAATAAAAACTTCTTCGCCGGTTTCGCCGATGGCCAGTGTACCCACGGCTTCGCTCATGCCCCACTCGCAGACCATTTTGCGGGCCATGCGGGTGACGCGTTCAATGTCGTTGGAGGCACCAGTGGTGATATCGTCAAAAATAATTTCTTCCGCCACGCGGCCACCCAGCAGCACCACCAGATTATTGCGCAGGAAGGTGCGCGAATAGCCGTGTCGGTCTTCTTCCGGCAGCTGCATGGTCACGCCCAGGGCGCGCCCACGCGGAATGATCGTAACCTTGTGCACGGGGTCGGAACCGGGCAGCAGGCGGGCAGCCAGGGCGTGACCGCCTTCGTGGTAGGCTGTGATGCGCTTTTCTTCCTCAGAGAGGATAAGGCTGCGGCGTTCGCGGCCCATGAGAACCTTGTCCTTGGCATACTCGAAATCTTGCATGTCCAGGCGATCCTGATTGAGTTTGGCGGCCTGAAGGGCAGCTTCGTTGACCAGGTTTTCAAGGTCAGCTCCAGAAAAGCCAGGTGTACCGCGAGCCAGCACTTCCAGATCAACATCGCCAGCAAGAGGCGTGCGTTTGGTGTGCACTTCAAGGATGCGGCGGCGGCCACGCAGGTCGGGCGTGGGCACCATCACCTGACGGTCAAAACGGCCAGGACGCAGCAGGGCGGGGTCAAGCACATCGGGGCGGTTGGTGGCGGCAATGAGGATAACGCCTTCATTGCTTTCAAAGCCGTCCATTTCCACAAGCAGCTGGTTCAGAGTCTGCTCGCGTTCATCATGTCCGCCGCCAAGGCCAGCGCCGCGCTGACGGCCAACGGCGTCGATTTCGTCAATAAATATCAGACAGGGCGCGTTTTTCTTGCCCTGAACAAAAAGGTCGCGAACGCGCGAAGCGCCCACGCCCACAAACATTTCAACAAAGTCTGAGCCGGAAATGGAGAAGAACGGCACCCCGGCCTCGCCAGCAACGGCGCGGGCCAGAAGGGTTTTACCCGTGCCTGGAGGGCCCACGAGCAACACGCCCTTGGGGATGCGCCCGCCAAGGCGGGTAAACTTTTTGGGGTTGGAGAGAAATTCCACAACTTCCGAAAGTTCGTCCTTGGCTTCGTCAACACCAGCCACGTCAGCAAAGGTAACGCGGGTGCTGTCCTGATTGAGCAAGCGGGCGCGCGACCGGCCAAAGCTCATGGCCTTGCCTCCACCGCTCTGCATCTGGCGCATAAAGAAAATCCACACGCCCACCAGCAGCAGCATGGGGAACCATGAAACCAGCAGGGTCATGTACCAGGGTTGTTCTTCCGGCGGCTCGGCCTTGATTTCAACCTTTTTTTCGATAAGTCGGTTTACAAGGCCGATGTCCTGCGGAGCGTAGGACTGCACGGTTTTGCCGTCAGCAGTGCGCCCGATGAGGGTATGGCCCTGAATGGTCACGGACAGGAGCTGCCCGTTGTCCACCTGACTGAGAAAATCTGAGTAGGGCACCCGCTGGGTGATCCCCTGCGGTTGCTGGAACATATTGAAAAGCATGACCATCGCCAGGACGATTATCGCCCACAGCATCAGGTTGCGACTTATCTGATTCAACACTGCCTCCGTTACGTTTTCCGTGCGCGGGGGCGCACGGCCAGGCCGGATATATGGCCAGCACAGTTAAGAAATTACTACCTGTATGTGTCTGGTGTCAAATGTTTGTGGGCATTTGCAGTTCAGGCAACAGGGTTTCGGCTGCGCTTGTCTTGTTCATAATAATGCGCAAAAAACACTTGGCAATGGAGGTTTGACGTTCAGAAGTCAAAACAGCATGCCGGGTGCGTGTTGCGCATGCTCAAACTGTGCTGCGGGCTTTGCTGCTTTTGCTGTGCTGCAAAGGCCAAATAAGTTTGCCCTATTGCGGGCAAGGGGCTTTTGCCCTATGGTGCGCCCATGCGGAGACGTTTCGTCACCGGTGTGGCGCCCGGTCTTCAAAACCGGTGGCAGGCCTTGCGGTCTGTGGTAGGTTCGACCCCTATACGTCTCCGCCATTCAAACGCTTTTAGCTAGGCTCAGTTGGCTTGCCGTCTTTTGCAGACTGACGTTTTGTCCCCCGATTTGACCGGGGGATTTTTTTGCTCAGTGGGCAGCCTGGTTTCAGCCAGGCCTGCCGCTATTTTTCAGATTTTTTCTTGTGGCTTGAACGCAGGTGCAGGCGCATGGGGGCGTGCGTGATGCCAAATATTTTGCGCAACGCGCGTTCAAGATAGCGGGTATAGCTTTCAGGAACACGGGTGGCATCGCTCACAAAACATACAAAGGTCGGCGGCGAGGTTTCCGCCTGGGTCAGGTAGAAGAACTTGGCGCGCACACGCTTGACCACAGGCGGCTGGTGCTTGTCGAGCACTTCTTCCATGGCGCGGTTGAGCTTGCCGGTAGAAATGCGCACGCTGCATTCTTCGTGAATCTGGGTTGCCAGGGGCAGGATTTTTTTCAGGCCGGTTCCCTTGAGGGCAGAAACATTCAGGATCGGCACATGCGGGCAGAAGGCCAGCATTTCGGATATGTTCTTTTTGAGCCTGTCCAGAGAGTCGCGGGGGGCCAGATCGCACTTGTTGATAAGCACCATAAAGGGCGTTTTGCGTGTGTTCAGCATGTCCATGAGGCGCTTGTCCTGCTGGCTCACGCCTTCGGCGGCGTCCAGTGTCAGCAGGGTCACGTCGGCCTTGGTACTCGACTTGATGGCCGAGTTGACGGAATACTTTTCCAGGCTGTCGCTGATCTTGGTGCGGCGGCGTACTCCAGCCGTGTCCACAAATACATAGTCGCGCCCACCGCTCGCAAAGCGCACGTCAACGCTGTCGCGCGTGGTGCCTGCCACATCGGAAACAATCATGCGGTCAGTGCGGGAAATGGCGTTGATGAGCGATGATTTGCCCGCATTGGGGCGGCCAAGCATGGCAAGCTTGAGGGTCGGCGGCGCGGGCGGTTCGGTGGAGGTTTCTTCCGGCAGCAGAGCTACCAGATCTTCCACCAGGGCGGTGATGTTGTGCCCGTGCTCGGCGGAAACCGCAAGCAGCGGAAAGCCCAGAACATGAAATTCGGCCATGAGCTCATCTTCGCGCTCCACGCCGTCAACCTTGTTGACCACGCAGATGGTGGGCAGGCCCTTGCGGCGCACATGGGCTGCAAGATGCTCGTCCAGGGGCAGCAGGCCATCGCGCGAATCCACCACAAAGGCCACGGCTGCGGCGCCGACCAGCGCCGTCTCGGTTTGCGCAAGAATGTCGCGCTCAAAGCCGCGAATGCCTTCGGGCCCTTCCACCACGGCGGAGTGGGCGTCAAGGGTGATGCCGCCCGTGTCCACGATACCGAAAACGGGGGTGTCCTTGCGGCGCACCACGCCGTCCATACGGTCGCGGGTCACGCCGGGGCGGTCATGGGTGATGGCCCGATTGCTGCGGATAAGCCTGTTGAACAGGGTGGATTTGCCCACATTGGGGCGACCCACCAGAATGACGCGGGGCAATGTATCTGCCATGAGAATACCTTAGTGTACGCCTGGGATTTGCCAGGCGAGATTGCAAGCGTGAAGCGGAGTGCGCCGTCATTCGGTCATGCGCTCCGATGAAAAGAAAGCGCCTGGAGCATATGCTCTCTGAGGCGTCTGGCGTGTAGTGTCGCGCAGACCGCGCGGCTGCCAGGACAGCTGGGTTTTAGGACTGTTTTACTGGCGTAAAAATTTATTTTTAGCACGTTGTTCCGCCAAAGGGAAGACCCCGCACCCGTCCCCATGTTCCGGGGTTGCCATGACGGCGACAGGCTCTGGCATCTGCTCAAGGGCATGCGTGCCAGACCACGGCGGAAGACATGAAAACACGTGTCCGCAGGGCATGGTTACACGCAGGGCATGCAGCATCAAATTTTCCGGCTCCGGGGCCGATTTTTCTGTAGTGCCCATGCGGGCCGGGGCCGGGAGGGCGTAGGCCCCGCGCGGCACATGGCGGCGCGGGGGCGCAGCCTGCCCGTACTTGGTGTCGCCAATCACAGGATAGCCCACAGCGGCAAGCTGCACACGGATCTGATGCGTGCGGCCTGTTAGCAGGCGCACAAGCAGCAGGCTTTGCGCTTGCTCCACCCTCAGGGGGCGTACCATGCACAACGCCTCGCGGCTGTCTGCCTCGCCGGGCGCGACCGGGCGCACCTTTTCGTAGCCCTGGGCTGTATCCTTGCGCAGAAAGTGGCGCAGCATCTGCGTTTCGGCAAATGGCCAGCGCCCCTGCACCCAGACCACATATTCCTTGGCCAGCGTTCCATCGCGTATGGCGTCCTGAGCCTTGGCAAGGGCTTCGTACGAGGCAGCCACCAACAGTACGCCCGATGTTTCCTTGTCCAGCCTGTGCACGGGCGTGGGCTTGAAGGGCGCGTTTGCGAAGTAGGCGGCCAGCCGAGAGCTGAGGCTGTCGTCATGCCCGGTGCCGGGATGTGTTGGCAGGCCTGCGGGTTTGTTGAAAGCCCACAGGTAACCGTCTGTGCCGATCATGGGCGGCAGCGGAGGCGAATCGCCAGGCTGCGGGTCAAATACTGTATCCGCCAGCGGCTGGGGGGCCATTTCTGACGCGCTTTCTTCCGCCATTTTGAAGGCAAAGGGAGGAAGGCGAACAATGTCGCCTGTCTGCACACGGGCAAAGGGCTTGCATCTGCCGCCGTTAATGCGCACCTGTCCAGTACGCACCCAGCGGTGGAGCAGGGTGGGGGGCAAGTTCAGCCGCCTTTGCAGGAACTGTAACAACTTTTGGCCGCTTTCGGTCTCCTGAACTATCGGCTGTTCCAGCGGCGATTGCCTGCTGATGCCGATGCCAGAGTCCTGGGCCTGCGTAGGGGGAGGGTTATCGTCCGACATGCAAATACTCTGGCGCAAAGCCTGCCTTGCGTCAAGAGAGGCGGGGGCGCGGTCTGCCTGCTGCGTATTACAGATAGCGGCAGTCGTTCATGGAAACCTTGGCAAAAGTGTGGCGCTCAATCCAGTCCCGAACGCGTTGGCGCGACTCAGCCCTTGTGGTTAGTTTGTTTCGCAGCATGGCCCGGTCTGCGTCCACCATGGCGCTGGCAATGCTGGTTTGCATGTTTTCTGCGCAGGCGGAACCCATTGCCAGCAAGACCGGGGGGCGGTTTTGCTGGTTGTTGTGCCTTTCAAAGCGCTGCATGAGTTCATGTAAAATTTCGGCAACCTTCAGTCTGTCGCATCCGGGCAGCAGCACGGTATATTCATCGCCGCTCATGCGCGCCACGCAGGCTGCGGAATCCAGCCCGCCGCGCAGCAGCAGGGCCGCCTGGCAAAGCACGGTATTGCCTTCTTCGTGCCCGAGGTAATCGTTAATCATTTTCAGGCCGTTGACATCGGCAACGATTATCCCCACTGGGCGAACGGCGTTTTGCTCCAGCTTCTCCACGGTCATGGTAAAAAAAGTTCGGCTGCGCAAACCTGTGAGCGGGTCGTTGCGCACCATGTCCTCAAGGTGGGCTCTGTCGGCCTGGCTTGCGCTGATGTCGGTATGCAGGCCCACCACACGCGTGGCCCAGCCGTTGGCATCGCGCTGCGTAACGTTGCCGCGGCCAAGAATCCAGGCCCAGGTATTATCTGCCCTGCGCATGCGGTAGGTGCATTCAAAGGTATCTCCGTGGGAGGGCGAGGCTATGATGTCTTTTTGTATGGGCACCACATGGGCGTAATCTTCCGGATGAATTTTTTCTTCCCAGCTTCGTAGCGTTGCGGGGAATGTCTCGGCCGTGTAGCCCAGCATTTCGATGTAGCGGGAGCTGTAGTAGACGGTATTGGTATTTGCGTCCCAATCCCACAGTCCATCGCCGGAAGCATTGAGCGCCAGCATCAGGCGGGCTGCATCCTGTGTGGAGTGCGGCGTGGCAAGGTGCTGCATGGAAAAGCGCGCGGACGGCAAAATCTGCTGCGCCTGACGTTCCACCGCACTGATGCAGCCAACCACATGCTCTGCCTGCCCTGCACTGTTGCGCGCAAGGGTTATAAGCTGGGTTCGCGCTACAAGACCGTTGATGGGGAAGCATATTTCCATATGCGCGCCGATGTGGCCTTCGAGAAACGTCTGCAACGATTGTCCGAGTATATCCCTTTTATCTTCATGGCATGCGCCAAGGAATGCCGCCATGCTGCAAGGAATATTTGCCTCAATGCCAAGCAGCCTCCCGGCCCCAACGCTGAAGCTGAGGAGGTCTGAGGCAACGCGCCATTCCAGCACGGCATCGGTTGTGTCCGTCTGAATAAGCGGCAGGGGGAGGCTGGGATGGGGTTCGCGCATGGCAATCCTTGGGAGGCCAAGATATGGTGCCAAAAGATAGGAATCTGACGCAGAGCATAAATTGCTGCGCGACCTTACTACTGTTCAGGAAAGAATGCTACTATCATTTTATATATGTAAATAGATATTAGGTGCGGAAATTAAAGGCCGGGGCTGCCGGAGGCGAGCCAGCGGGCAATGCCAGCGCGGCGTTATAGAAGTGCGGGGCGAGGCGGCAGGCCGGAAAATTATTTTATAGCAGATAGCTGCGGGCGTATTGCCCTTGCATTGTTGACGATTGCCGCCAGCAAAATTGTGTGCGGCTAATGTTCGTGGGGTTCGTTGCCCAAGGGGTGGGCGTGCATGTGGGCATGGGCAAAGGAGGGGGCGCAGGCGCTCAGCTGATTGTTGGTGATGGTGAGGTACTGGGTGGATGTTTGCGCCAGAAAATCCCAGTCATGGGAAATGGTTATGCGCGCCGTGTTCAGGCTGCCCAGAATGTCGATGATGCGCTGGCGGGCATCGTTGTCGAGGCCGTTGGTGGGTTCGTCAAGCAGCAGCGCCTCGGGCTTCATGGCCATCACTGAAGCCAAGGATACGAGCTTTTTTTCGCCGCCGGAAAGCCGGTGGGTAAGGCGGTTTTCAAACCCGGCAAGGCCGAGATCGCGCAGGGTGTCCAGGGCGCAGTCTCTTGCCTCGTCGGCTGAAAAGCCGAGATTCAGCGGGCCAAAGGCCACGTCCTCCAGCACGGTGGGGAAAAAGAGCTGGTCTTCTGCATGTTGCAGCACAAAGCCCACCTTGCAGCGCAGATCGTAGAAATCCTTTTCTTCCTTGAGGGGCGAGCCGTGGAACAGCACCTGACCTGCCTGAGGGCGCGCCAGCCCCGTGATGCAGCGGAAAAGCGTTGTCTTTCCGCTTCCGTTGGGTCCATAGAGGCCGATGCGCTGACCAGGATGCAGTGAAAAATCCACATCGCACAGCACCGCGCGCGGCGAGTTGCCCTGCCCGTAAGCAAAGCAGATGCCCTCAAGGCTGAAAATGGCTGCATCGTGATGGTGGTCAGACATTGAGGCCTCCCAGGCATTCAACCGCGATGATCCCCGCCATGCACAACAGCAGGCACAGTGCAAAAAGACAGTCGCCCCTTTGGGCATGGAATACCGTCACCGATCTGAAATGGCCGGAAAATCCCCGCAAGACCATGGCTTCGCGCACCCGTAGCGAGCGTTCGTAGCTGCGCACCAGCAACAGGCCCAGCAAGGATGCCAGGGTGCGGTAGGTATGCATGTTGGTGCGCGGGCGAAAACCCCGCAACCGGGCAGCCACCAGCAGGGTGTGCCATTCCTGGGCGATGACGTGAACGTATCTGGCTGTGAAAAGAAAGAGGAAAACGAGCTTGGGCGGGCAGTGCAGCCGCTCCAGCGCATGCCCGGCGGTGGGGGCGTTCATGGTGGCGACAAGCGCCAGAAAGACGCAGGCAATGGCATTGGACTTGATGCTTACCAGCATCGCAAGGCGCACGCCTTCAGCGCTCACTGTAAGCATTCCCCATTGTGCAAGAGGAGTTCCCGGCGTGGTCAGGGGCGTAACGCACCACAGAAAAACAATGAAGATATTGATGGCGCCGAGGCGTTGCAGCAGTGCGCGTACAGGTGGATTGGCCGCCGTCAGCAGTGCCAGACCCAGCGCAAAGGCCATGCCGCACGCGATCAGGCTGTGCAGCAGCGATATGCATATCGCAAGCCCCCCTGCGAAGGCCATGCGAACGCGGGGGTCAATGCTCTGTATGAGCGAGGGGCGAACAAAGGGCTGGTCAAACACTCCCAGCCATTACCCCCGACGCCCCTTGAAGTAAAGGGCAATGCCCGCCAGACCCACCAGCCAGCCGATGCCGCCGAAGATTTCAGAAAAGCTGGGGCGGGACACGCGCATTTCGGCAAGTTCCCGGCGGATGGGCCCAAGCTTGACGTCCAGCGCCGCGTTGACAATGGTTTGCAGCTCCCCGGAGCTGACGCCGACAGCACTTGGGGTGGGCGCAGCCGCGCCTTTTGCTCCTGGGGTTGCCGTGGATACTGCGTGTGCAGCCGGAGACGTTTTTTCCGCAGCCTGCGCCGTGTCTTTTGCTTCAGGTGCACTGGCGGGTATGGTGGGCGTCTGGATAGCCGTCAGTTCGGCGGCATCCATCATCCATTCATTCTGATGGCCTTCGCCAGCCTTGACGACAATGCGCAGGCCGTGGGCCTTGCCCTCAGCGGGAACGGGAAAACGGTACACGCCCTGATCATCGGTGCGGCCTTCCTGTAGTTTTGCACCAGTGGCAGCATCATACACCACAACCTGTCCCTGCTTGACCTTGTTGCCACCGTTAAAGCCGCATTCCGCAACAACCTGATCCCCTTCTGTCCAGGCAAAAATATTGACCCGGTGGGCCTGAGCCGCATGGGGCAATGCCAACGTGAAGAGCAAAAACAGCGTGGACAACAGTGCGGGCAACATGGGCGAGAATGACCTGCGCGAACAAATGGAAAGCATGGAGCCTCCTTCTAGCCTCAAGCCGCGCTCAGGCGCAGCATTTCAGGGCGCACCCTGGCGATAAAACCTACGGTCAGCATGGTGATAAGCCCTTCGGCCAGCATGATGGGCAGATGCGCCAAAAACAGCAGCCGTGCAGCCGTGGCAAAGCCTTCATCGCTGGAGGCCAGAGCCACCGCCGTCAGCAGGCCCGCGCCCAAAACGCCCAGCGCACCGCCGCAGAAAGCGGCAATTTTTTGCCCTGCTGGTGTGGGCCACACACGGCACAGGCCGCGAAACACATAACCCGCCACGACGGCTGAAAATCCCATGGTGAAGGTGTTGACCCCAAGCACCACAAGGCCGCCAAACTGGAACAGTAGCGCCTGTAGCGCCAGAGCCGCCAGAATGGCCGGAAAGGCCGCCCATCCGAGTATCACGCCCAGAAGGCCGTTGAGAATAAGGTGCGCGCTGGTAATGCCGATGGGCACATGGATAAGCGAACCCACAAAAAAAGTCGCGGCCAGAATGGCCACGGTCATGAGCCGGTCATAGTCGAGTTTTTTCAAGCCCAGGGCCGTTCCGGCGGCGGTAAGGGCGTAGCCCGTGGCAAGCACGGCAGGGGAAAGAACGCCTTCGGCAATATGCATGATCAATCCTTTGATGGGCCTTTGCTTGGCCTTTGCCTGGCTTCACCTTGCGGGGCCGCTGGCGCAGAGGCCGAACCGGAAGGGGCAATTTCCGGCCCGGCCTGCCGCAGCCATACTTGGCGCAGTATTACTTGGTCTTGGGTGCGGCAAAATTCACCCACATAACAGCGCCCAGTTCCACTTCCTTGGCTTCACCCTTGTATTCCATTTTTTCGGCGGAGGTGTTCAGGGCCGCAAAACCCCACCATCCCGCCCAGGGAATGCCATAGCTGAAGACGCCGTTTTCATCGGTCTTTACTACCTGGGTGACATAAAAATCGTTGGGGGCGGTGTGCGCCTTGCCCTTGTTGTAGCACTCCACTTCCACGTCCGCCCCGGCAACGGGCTTGCCGTCAAGCAGGACGCGGCCACGGAATACATTGCCTGTGTAGTTGGCAAAGGGGCGGGTAAGGGGCACGATTTCCGTTTTCAGGCCAAGGGGGGTACCCCAGCCTTCTTCTTCGCCAAAGGCGGCGATCACGGTCTTGGTGTAATGGATGATGAACTTGTCTTCCGCAGGTTCAAAATAGGGGGCGGGCTCAACGGCAAACTGGTACACGCCGGGCTTTTTGATGCCGTAGGTGGTTTGCCATGCCTTGTGGCCCAGCACCGTGGCAGGCTTGAGCGTTGCCTTGATGTCTTCTGTTTTTCCGTCATGGGTGACGGTAGCCGCAGCAGGCGCGGCCATATCCATGCCCTGCATCTCCATGGGGTGGACAAAGGAAATCTCCAACTGCACGTTGGCGTCCTTCTTGTCGGCAACCGTGGGGGTGGAGGGAATGACCATGCCAAAATGGGCCTGGGCCTGGGTTCCCCACATGAGCAGCAGAGCAAGGCTGGCGCAGCAAATTTTCCACATAGAAAGTTCCTGTTGGTTGAGGTGGAGGGGGTTGCCGCTGTGTCATGACGTGGCTGAATGTTTAGTAACAAAAAAAATAAATTTGTAGCAAGATATTTTTGCCGGGCAGGCAGCGGCATTCTTGCGCTTCATCCACAAGCTGCGTACTATGTGAGATGGAAAACTGCTGGTGCAGACTGTTGGCCTGACTCATTCAGGGCAGAGATGTTTTGCAATTGCCCTCAAGATTGTGCGGGTAGACGCAGCAAAAAGGCGCAGGCGCAGTATGGTCGCGCGTGTGCCTTTAGGAACTGCGGTGCAGAATGCAGGGCCTGTGCACGTTCAGTTGCATTGCTCCAATTTGGTTTCCTGGGCGCGTACTACTTCCCCCCCGTGGCGTTCAGAATGCCCGCAGAGTGGCGGGCGCAAGCGCTGCTTGCCGTATTTGTCCATATGGCATTCAGAGTAAAAGGTATTTCAGCATCGGGAGAAAGCATGAAGCGTTGCGTTGCTATTCAGCATGTGGCTTTTGAAAATCTGGGTGTGTTTGTGCAGCCGCTTGAAGAAGCGGGTTTTGCGATCAGCTATGTGCAGGCCGGGGTTGTGCCCCTGGAGCCGGAACTGTGGAAGGATGCCGACCTTGCCGTGGTGCTGGGCGGCCCCATTGGCGTGTATCAGGAAGATTTGTATCCCTTCCTTGCCGATGAAAAGGTGCTTGTGGCGAGCCGTCTTGCTTCGGGCCGTCCGCTGCTGGGCATCTGCCTTGGCGCGCAGCTTATGGCCAGCGCCCTTGATGCTGACGTGTACCCCGGAACCGCCAAAGAGATTGGCTGGGGCCAGGTTGAACTCACCCCGGCGGGATTGAGCGGCCCTCTGGCAGAGCTTGCGGGCGCGCCTGTGCTGCACTGGCATGGCGATACGTTTGATCTGCCCCGGGGCAGCGATCTGCTTGCCTCAACGGCCATCGCGCCGCATCAGGCCTTCCGGCCCGGGCCGGGGCAGCTCGGTTTGCAGTTTCATGCGGAAATGGACGCGGCCTTGATGGAAACATGGCTTGTGGGCCATTGCTGCGAACTTGGCGTCAACGGCTTTGACCCCCGCGCCATACGCGAAGACGCCCAGAGGCTCGGCGCTCAGGCGCGGGCCGCAGGGCTGGCCTTTATGCGCCGCTGGTTGATGGAAGAGGTTCGCTAGAGTAAGTCCGCACATCATTCTGAATCACTGTCGGTACAGGAGTGTTCAGATGGCCAATCCTGTTGTAAACATCACCATACCTGTTTTTAACAGATATCATCTTACGCAGAAGACGCTGCTGGCTCTGCGCAAAACAACACCAGGCATTTCATTTGCGGTTACGGTGGTTGATAACGGCAGCGAGCAATCCCTGCGTGATCGGCTGGTGGAACTGCACAAAGACGGGATTATCGACAATCTCTTTCTGCTGCCGCGCAATATGGGCATATCCTGCGCCTGCAACATCGGCTGGCGCGCTGTAGACGCTCCCTATTACATGAAGCTCGACAACGATATGGCGGTCATAACGCCCCACTGGCTTGAAAATCTTTTCAGGCTGTGGGCGCACGGGGCCCCTGTCTCTACACTGGGGCCAACATTCAAAGCGCATGACATGGTGAAAAATCCAGGCACGATCACCAGTGAAGACGGCATACTTGGCATCTGCACATCCACGCTTATGGGAAGCGCCATTATCATCCCCAAATGTGTTTCAGACATGCTGGGCTACTGGAGCGAAGATTACGGCCTGTATGGAGCGGATGACGGGGATTACGGCTCACGCGTGAACTGTGCCGGGTTAACGCAATACTATTATGACGCCAATGATTTTTTTGTAAACGGCGGCAAGTACGACAATTCGGAATACGAAGATACAGACCTGAATAAAGGCAAGGAACACGCCCGGCTTTTCAAGGATGAATCCGGCGGCATGGGAATGTTTTTAGTGAATTACTATCTGTACAACATGTGTGTTCGCAACTGGAAAGTGCCGCTGCGCTACCGCATCAAGGATATGGATGGCTATAACGTGGTGCTGGAGGAAGATCCCGCCTATGCGCCCATTCAACATGCCCTGGGCCGCAGCAAGGATCTGTTGAACAATCTGGTTGCGGCAGGTCGCAATAACGACATGTATTCAGATGCCGTGGTGAACCGCCTTAAAAGAATCTGGAAGGATTGCGGGCAGGAATGCGCCCCCTTGTGAATGCACGTTGGGGGCGTCAGTAAATAACATCAGGGGCTGTCAGCAATGCCGACAGCCCCTGATGTTTTATCAACGCTTAAAATTGACCGGGAGAATTTGCCTATTTAGGCAACAGGCTGGCGTATTCCGCACTTTTTACATACTTTTTGATAAAAGCCAGGCCAAGCTTGCGGTCGCCGGTGATTGTTGTGACCATAAAAATATCGCCAGACGCCGCCACCCAGGACTGGCAGGGGGTCTGTTGCTGGGTGAAGGCAAAGGTGTATTGTCCGTTTTTTTCCACCGGGGGCTTGGGCGCCTTGAACTGGTTGGCGAACATTTCGGCAACAGTTTTGGTGTCCGCGCCGCCGTTGGGCCCGGTCACAAAACCCACCGTGGAATTGCCCGAAGCATTTGAAAAGATAACGGTGGTTGTTCCCTGATTTTCTGTGGGAGCCATAACGGCTTTCCAGTTGTCGGGAAGGTCAACGGAAATATACTTTGTACTCACCTCATCTGCCAGCACGGGCGTGGCCAGGAGCATGACAAAAAGAAGAACCACAAATTTTCTGAACATGAAAATTCTCCTGCTTGAGAGCGCACAGTTAACGGCGGGCGGCTTGCCCATAGGGGGCAGGCTATCCCGTTCGCAGAGCATTACAATGTATCAGCCAGTTGTATGCAATGGCCCCTGAAAAGACAATGCCTTTTACTCGAGGCTGCATGCTAAAAAGGCCCCGCCGCGTGTAGCGGCAGGGCCTTTGAAACAGTGCTGCGGTTCCGGGTGCGCTGTGCGCGCCGTGCAGCGGGCGGTCTTAGCTCAGGGCCTGTGCAATGTCTTCAATAATGTCATCCACGTGTTCAATGCCAATGGAGAGCCTGACCGTGTTGGGTCGGATGCCCGTTTCGGCAAGTTCTGTGGCGGTGAGCTGCGAATGTGTGGTGGAGGCGGGGTGAATGACCAGCGATTTTGCATCCGCCACGTTGGCCAGCAGGGAGAAAACCTGCAACCTGTCGATGAATGCCCTGGCCTCCGCCGCGCCGCCCTTGACCTCAAAGGTAAAGATGGAGCCGCCCCCCCTGGGGAAGTAGCGCTGATACAGTGCATGGCTGGGGCTGTTGGCGAGGCACGGGTGGTTGACCCGCTCAACCTTGGGATGCTTGGTCAGATACTCCACCACTGCCAGCGCGTTGCTGACGTGGCGCTCAACCCGTAGCGAAAGGGTTTCCAGCCCCTGAAGCAGCATAAAGGCGTTGAAGGGCGAAAGCGTCGCGCCAAGATCGCGCAGCAGGATGGCCCGGGCGCGCACTGCATAGGCCGCCGCGCCCACTGCCTTGGTAAAGCTCAGGCCGTGGTAGCTCGGTTCCGGCTCGCACAGCCGGGGGAACTTGCCCGAGGCCTCCCAGTCAAACTTGCCGCCGTCCACAATCACGCCGCCAAGGGTTGTGCCGTGGCCGCCAATAAACTTGGTTGCCGAATGCACAACAACGTCCGCCCCGTGTTCGATGGGGCGCAGCAGCCAGGGCGTGGCAAAGGTATTGTCCACCACCAGGGGGATGCCGTTTTTATGGGCCAGATCCGCCAGCGCTTCAATATCCACAATATTGCTGTGCGGGTTGCCGAGGGTCTCAATAAAGATGGCCTTGGTGCGTGGTGTGATGGCGCGCTCAAAAGCGCCGGGTTCATCAGGGTCCACAAAGGTGGTGTCGATGCCCCAGGCCTTGAGCGTGTGCGCCAGCAGGTTGTAGGTGCCGCCGTAGAGGGTTTTTTCGGCCACAATGTGGTCGCCCGCTTCGGCCAGATTTTGCAGGGCATAGGTAACGGCTGCTGCGCCACTGGCCGTGGCCAGGGCCGCAACGCCGCCCTCAAGTGCTGCAACGCGCTGTTCAAAGGCGTCCTGCGTGGGATTGGTCAGGCGGCTGTAAATGTTGCCGGCATTGCTGAGGTTAAAGCGCGCCTCAGCGTGCGCACAGTCGTCAAAAACAAAGGATGTTGTCTGATAGATCGGTACGGCACGCGCACCGGTAGCCGGATCCGGCTGTTCCTGCCCTGCATGAACTTGCAGGGTTTCAAAACGTGGTTTCTTTTTTTCGCTCATTTCAGTCCCCTGATTCTTTTGCAGTTTATATGTTTCTAGTCGACAAATCATTTCTTAGTAAATTGGTAAGAAATGATTGACCCAGATATTCGGGCTTGTCAAGCGATCGTTGCCGGGAAATCTCGCGCGCAGGGTGGGTCGGTCTTGCGCCGTGCAGGCTGGGAGACTAGGATGCTCAACGGCACTGAGACTGCGTAAGCAGGCGGCAAAGTGCATCAAGCAAAACGGAGGCCGCATGAAGGCGGAAATAATATCGGTCGGCACAGAACTTCTGCTGGGGCATACGGTCAATACGGATGCAACCCATGTGGCGCGGGAGCTTTCTGCGCTGGGTATGGATCTTTTACAGGTGCACACGGTGGGCGACAACCCGCAAAGGCTGGAGAAAGCCCTGCGCGAGGCGCTGGAACGCGCGGAAATCGTTATAACCACCGGCGGCCTTGGCCCCACGGAAGACGATCTGACCAAGGAAACAGTAGCTCTGGTGGCCGAAGCGCCGCTTGAGGAAGATGCGGACAGCATGGCGCGGTTGCAGGAGTATTTCGGCACGCGCCCCATGTCGGGCAATCAGGCCAAACAGGCCATGCTGCCGCGCGGATCAGTGGCTTTTCCAAATCTGGCGGGCACTGCCCCCGGCTGTGCCACACCTGCTGGCGAGGGGCGCTGGGTGCTCATGCTGCCTGGGCCTCCTTCCGAACTTTTGCCCATGCTGCACGACAGCGCCGTGCCCTTTTTGCGGCGCATGAGCGGGGCGGCCATCTCATCGTTTATGGTAAAGACCTTTGGCATAGGCGAGGGCGTGGCAGCCTTGCGCATTGCGGGGCTGACCGGCGGGGCCAACCCAACGGCGGCCACCTATGCGGGCGATGCGGAAATGTTTGTGCGGGTAACGGCCAAGGCGCAGGATGCCGCCGCTGCCGAGGCTCTGGCTGCCCCAATGGTGGCGGAGGTGCGCAAACTGCTGGGGCACTTTGTGTACGGCGTGAATGTTGCGGGGCTGGAGACTGTGGTGGTGCAGGAACTGGCGCGTCAGGGCAAAACCCTTGCCACTGCGGAATCCTGCACTGGCGGCCTGCTTGCAAAGCGCATCACTGACCAGCCCGGCGCATCGGATGTGTTTGGTTACGGCATGGTAACCTACGCCAACGAGGCCAAGGAGCGGCTGCTCGGTGTGCCGCACGATGCGCTGCGCGCGCACGGGGCTGTCAGCCCGGAGGTGGCGCGGGCCATGGCCCAGGGAGTGCGCGAATACAGCGGCGCTCATTACGGCATTGGCATCACGGGCGTGGCAGGGCCCGGCGGCGGTACGCCGCAAAAGCCTGTGGGCCTTGTGTATATTGCCCTGAGCGATGCGGAGCATGTCTGGCTGCGCGTCATGCGCCCGCAGGGGCGTTATCTTGGGCGCGAATGGACGCGCCGCCTGGCCTCAAGTCATGCGCTGGACATGCTGCGCCGCCGTCTTGCCGATCTGCCGGTGGAAGACCAGTGGAGTCTGGATCCGGCCTAGTTTTTTGCCTGACGAAGTTGTGAACCCCCGGCGGATGCGGTCTGAGAGGCCGTTTCCGCCGGGGGTTTCTTTATTGGGAGGGGTGGTTCCGCCTGCGGTCAGGCGGGCTGATTTTTTTCCGAGCAGGTGATGCCGAATTCCACAGGGATTTTCATGTAGAAGATTTGCAGATTTTCCTGCTCAATGCGGGCAAAAAGCTGCTCGCTGTGTTCCGGGCTCACGGCCATGGTCACTTCCATGGGCTGTTCGCCCACATCAAAAAAGCGTGCGCTGTGGTATTTGCCGTCGCGCCCGTAACCGCCTTGCGCCGAGGCAAAGGTCGCGCCCTCAACGCCGATGGCCTTTGCTTCCTTAAGCAGCCATTCCGCAATGCTCATGTGCCCGTGCGAGCGCCCCTGCTGCGTATAAAATGTCAGTCTGTAGCCGTTCATGGCCTGCTCCTAACGAAAGAGGGATTTGAGAAGCGAAACCGCGCCAAGGCCCATGAAAAAACAGATCAGCGAGCCGCAGACGTGCAGGGTTATGGCCCCGGCGGCCATGCCTATGCGTTGTTCCTGCAGCAGGGTGCCGATCTCCGCCGTGAAGGTGGAAAAGGTTGTGAGGCCGCCCAGAAAACCGGTGATGATAAACAGCCGCCACTCGGGGGCCAGGCCGGGCAGCGAGTTGAACACGCCCAGCGAAAGCCCGATGCCGAACCCGCCGATGAAATTGGCTGCCACCGTGCCAAGGGGGATAGCCGGAAAAATGGAATTGAGCAGCATTGAAAGCACCCAGCGAAGGCAGGCCCCGGCCCCGGCCCCCAATGTGATGACAAGAACGTTTTTGACCATGCGTCAATCCGTTATGCGGTGCAAGTACGGCTGTTAAAGGCCCACGCTGCCCGCGTTTTCATGCTTGCCGATGGCAGCGGTAATGCCCCGGCGTTGAATAAAAAAAGCAACCGCGCTTGGGCGCGGTCGCAAAATAGTCTACCAACGCCCTGGCCCTGGTAGGAGTTATCAGCAAATGCGGTTCAAGGGGAACTCCATCCCCTGAGCGATTTCTACATCTGCCGGGGCTGCAAGTAAACCCGTTTTCGCCGCCAGGGCACCGCATTCACTGCCATGTCAGCCCTGCTTTTTATCCCGGCTGCACAGGCGGTAGTAAAACAGCAGCACATAGAGGGGGGCCAGATAGGCGGCGGCCATGATCGCCTCTGTGGCGCTGAAAAATTCCATGCAGACGATCATCACCAGCACATTGTTGATAACGCCAAATGAAATCTGAAAGGCCATGCCCACCTGCCTGCTCATGCGGCGGGCCATGGGGATGGCGGCAAGCGTCATGACGAGGCAGAGTAGGGAGGCCGCGCCCAGCGATTTGAGCAGCAGTTCGGGCGATTGGCGCAGCAGGTCGCCGTAGTGGCTGAAAATGGCAATATTGGAAACCACGATGGACACGGTTATGAGCGGGAACTGCCAGCGCAAAAGCAGGTTGCGCAGCCCGTCAAGGTGAATGCGTGTAATATGCGCGGCGGCAAAGGGCACAAGAATGGTCACGCAGAGCGACAGGCTCATGTGCCCCAGTTCCAGATGCGCGGGCATGTTGAGCGGCTCAAGCCCCAGCAGGCGCAGCGCGGCATCGGTAGCAGAAAGCACGGCGGGCAGGCTTGCGGGCAGCAGCAGGGACGTGGCGATGTTGGCCACAAGAATAAGCGCCGTGTTGGCCCCCACCATGAGCGAAAAAACAGCAGCCATGACCCCCACGGGCGCAGCGCCCAGCAGAAAGGCCCCCAACGCAAACTGGGGCATGAGCAGGCGGAAGACTGCAAGGCACAGCAGCGGCAGCACCGCAAGCCGCAGGGCCACCAGAAAGCAGAGTGTGCCCTTCATGTGGCGTATTTCGCGCATCAGGGCTTCCATGCCCACAGCCAGAAAACTCATATAAAGCATGAAAATGAGAATAAGGCGCGGCATTGCGGCAAGCGGCTCTGCCGCCTGGGGCAGAAAAACCCCCGCCGCCATGGAAAGCAGCGAAGAAAGGACCATGATAAGGTCGCGGGAATTCATAAGGCCTCAACTTTTTCGCCACACTGCCCAACATGCCCGCCCTTGGCAAGTCCCAAGGGCGGGCATGTTCCGGCATGTTCAGACTCTCTCGGGCATGGTCAGGTTGCAGCGGGCCGGGAGCCGCGCGGCGGTTCAGCCTGCATGCAGCAATCAGTTGGTCTGGCGGATCAGGCGGTCAGGCGGCAAGGCCGTCAGCGGGCTGAATTTTTTGATGTATGCCGCCAGCACGTCCACATCCACCGGGTCAGGGGCTTCCACGGGCGATCCCTTGGCAAACATGGCGTAGCCATCGCCCCGGCGTTCCAGATAATCCACAAGAACCACCCGGTAGCGGGCGGCAGGGTCAAGGGCGCGCGCGGCTCCGCCCGCGTCCAGCAGCTCTGCGCGCACAATGCGTTTGCCGGAAGGCAGGGCAGGATTATACACGTAGCGCAGCCCCGCCGTGTGCAGCAGGGGCGATCCCACTCCCTTGTAGTCAGCCACGCCGTGCTCCAGCGCTGCCAGCAGTTGTTCGCCGCTGAAATCGCGGATGATGACCTTGTTGCCAAAGGGCAGCACGGCCAGCATGTCGCCAAGGTTCAACGCGCCCTGCCGCAGGGGTGCGCGCAGTCCCCCGCCGTTGATAATGGCGGCCTGCGCTCCGTAGGCGCGGCCATAATCCAGCATGGAGTCGGTGGCGATGAGGCCGGAAAGGCATTCACCTATGCGGCACTGGTGCAGGCCGTCAGGTGCATTCAGGTTGTTTTGCCCCACGGTGACAGAGGTGAAGGCTTCCAGCTTTTGGGCATACTGGGCAATCTTGGCTTCCACAGCCGGGTCGGGCGGAATGGAGGCATCCAGAGGCAGGGCCTCGCCCTGCCAGCGCACCGGGACGCCCTGTGCGTCAAAGGTCACGTCAAGCTGGCCCAGATACTTGGCAAGCGCCCCGGCAGTGACCACCAGAACAGGCTTGCCCGAGGGCGAGTGCTCCACAATAGGGTACGGGCCTTTGGATGATTTGGGGCCAAGGTAGTCGTGGGTGTGGCCGCCCACAATGATATCCACGCCATCCACCTTGCGGGCAAGCTCCAGATCTTTTTGCAGGCCAAGATGCGTCACGGCTATGATGTGCCGCACTCCCTGCTTTTCCAGCTCCGCCACGGCTTTTTTCAGTGCGGTTTCGCTCTTGTAGAACCACGTTTCGGGGCAGGCCGCAGAAAGCGTGCGCACGCTGGGGTTGGCAAGCCCCACAATGCCCACCTTGACCCCGCGCACCTCCTTGATGATCCAGGGGCGGAACGGCGTTCCGCGCAGGGGGCAGCCGGGGCGGGCATCCAGATTGACGGCCAGCACGGGATAAGGCTGAGCCCTCACAAATCCGGCTGTGGCCTCGCAGCCATCGTCAAATTCGTGGTTGCCCAGCGTCATGGCGTCATAGGGCATCAGGCTGTTGATGTCGGCCAGCATGGGCCACTTGTTGGCGGTAAAAAACAGGGTGCCCTGAAACTGGTCGCCCGCGTCCACGGCCAGCACGTTGTCGTGTTCCGCTCGGGCGCGCTTCATGGCTGTGGCAAGGCGGGCAAAGCCGCCCGTGCAACTCTCGGATTTCAGGCAGGCGTTGCCGTGGGTATCCCTGCCCGCAAGATAGGAGTGCAGGTCGTTTGTGTGCAGCAAGAGCAGCTCCAGGCCTGCCTTTTCCTGCGCTTGGCAGGGCAGGGAAACCAGCGAAAAAACTGTAAACAGGCTGGCCCATAAAAACAGGGCCAGTGCGGAAAAACGGAATCGCAACAGGAATGACGCCATGATTTGTCCCCCGATGGAGTGTACAGCGCACAACGGCGTTGATTGGCAGTGTAAACGGAGTACTGCCCGGCTTAGGGCAGTTTATGGATGCAATGACCTAACTGCTCTAGCTGATGGCCGCGCAAAGTTCCTGCGTGCTGCGCACCTGGGCGAAGACCTGTCCAAGGGCAGCCATGTAGGCTGTTTGCACTTGGGCGGCGCATACGGTTTTGCCGTCGTGCTCAAGATCGCGGGTGGCGCAGGCATCGTGGGCAAGATGACAGGTGAAGCCAAGGTCAAAGGCGGCGCGGGTCGTGGTGTCCACGCACATGTGGGTCATCATGCCCGCTATGGCGATGTCCGTGATGTTCTGTGCCTGGAGCAGGCCGAGCAGGGTAGTGTCGCGGAAGGAATTGGGAAAGTGCTTTTCCACCACAGCTTCGCCCGCAAGCGGGGCAACGCTGCCATGAATGAGCGCCCCTGTGGTGCCGGGCAGAAAAAACGTGGCCGCAGGCGCAAGAGAAATATGCTGCACATGAAAAACGGGTTTTCCTGCCTTGCGAAAGGCCTTGAGCAGCAGTGCGGCATTACTGGCCGCTGCCTCGCTGCCGCAAAGCTCCATCTTGCCGCCGGGGAAGTAATCGTTCTGAATATCTATGATTATAAGAGCCTGCATGTGAGGTGCCTCATGCGGTTATGCCGCCCGAAAGGTTAGCGCGGAATGCTGATGCATGAATCTGACCGTGCTCAACCGATAGCAGTCCGCGCTCTGCCGGGTCAAGCACAGCTGCCGCGCGCACTTGACGCTGGGCGGCAAATGATGCCAAGTGACGGAAGGCATTTTGCCCCTCGGCGCGGTCCCCCTGCCTGCGCATCCCACCTTACCTTCCGCACACGGCGGACAGCACGACGGAATATTCATGAATATCGGCGCGTATACGTTTTCGCAATTCCACGGGATTGCAGAAGAGTTTCACGGTTGCGCGGCTCCCGGCCTGCTTATCGGCGGCTATATGGTCGAGCTTGCCAAGGGTATGCTGCCCGAAGGAACCCTTTTTGAAGCACTGGCGGAAACGAGCAAATGCCTGCCGGACGCGGTGCAGCTGCTCAGCCTTTGCAGCACGGGCAACAAACGGCTGCATGTGCGCGACCTGGGGCTTTACGCGGTTTCGCTGTACGACAAAAAAACGGGCCTGGGCGTGCGCGTGAGTATAGACCCGGCCAAGTTGTACGCCTATCCTGAAATCCAGGGCTGGTTCATGAAAGAAAAGCCCAAGCATGCGCAGGATATTGTGGAGCTAGAGCGGGAAATTGAAGAAGCCGGACACAGCATCTGCAAGGTGCAGCGTGTGCAGGTGGACAAGATTTTTCTGGGGCATGGTCATATGGGCACCATCGGCATTTGCCCCCGCTGCGGCGAGGCCTATCCGCTGGATCATGGCCCGCAGTGCCTTGGCTGCCAGGGGCAGGCCCCCTACACAACGCTTGATCCTGAAAGTTGAGGCAAAAAACCGTGTCCGATGCTGTAAACAGGGGCAAATTCCCCTCAGTGTGGCGCTGTTCCGCCAGCCAGATTTTTTTTGTTGCCGCGCGCAAGGGTGGGGCAGCGCTGTGTCTGCTTGCGCTGGCGCTGATTTTTTGTTTTTCGCCCCTGCTGCGATCCGGGGCCTCGGCTGCGCAGGCCGCGTCCGCCAAGACAAGCACGGGCAGTGCCGCGCCATCGCTGGACGTCATGATCGGCTCCATGCTCATGCTGGGCTTTCGCGGAGCGGATCTGCCCCAGGGCGATGCCTTTCTTGCGCAGGTGCGCGTCGGGCATGTGGGGCATATTATCCTGTTTGACCGGGATGTTACCACCGGCGGCGAACGCAATATCATTTCGCCCCAGCAGGTACGGCGGCTCACTGCTACATTGCGGGCGGCGTCCCCCTGCCCCCTGCTCATAGCGGTTGACCAGGAGGGTGGACGGGTGCGGCGGCTCAAACCGCAACGCGGTTTTGCCGATCTGCCTTCCGCCCAGAGCATGGGCGCGGCCAGCCCGGAGAAAACCCGCGCCATTGCCCGGCAACTGGGCGTGGAACTTGCTTCGCTGGGAATTTCTGTTGATCTGGCCCCGGTGGCGGATGTGAACAGCAACCCCGCCAATCCGGCCATCGGCGCCCTGGAGCGCAGCTTCAGCCCCAATCCGGCGCTTGTGGCCGCGCACGCACTGGCCTTTGGGCAGGGGTTGGCGCAGAGCGGCATCATCCCCGCGCTCAAGCATTTTCCCGGTCAGGGCGGCGCGCAGAAGGATTCGCATCTGGGGCTGACGGACATCACCCGCAGCTGGAATGCCAAGGTTGACCTTGCGCCCTACGCGCAGGCCTTTGCCCAGGGCTGGCCCGGCATGGTGATGCTTGGGCACCTGTACCACAAGGGGCTTGATCCGCAGTATCCTGCCACGCTTTCCCACGCTGTTGTTGGCGATCTGTTGCGCGGACGCATGGGCTGGCAGGGCGTGATCATCAGCGACGACATGCAGATGAAGGCCATCACCGACCATTACGGCATGGAGCAGGCAATGCTGCTGGCCGTCAACGCCGGGGTGGACATTCTGCTGTTCGGCAATAACTTGTATTGGGACGAAACCCTGCCCCGCAAGGCTTTTGAGACATTGCGCGGGCTTGTGGAAAGCGGGCGCATTTCGCGCCAGCGGATCATGGAATCATGGCTGCGCATCACTAACCTGTACGCAAGCCGCGCCACTGCCGCCAGGGCGGCCGCCGATGGGTCATCGGCGCTCTACCCCTGGACCAGATAAAGCGGCGGAGGTTTTATGGATACATTGATTCTTCTGCTGGTGTTTGGCGGCATTGCCGCCATATACCTGCTTGCCCTCAAAAAAGGCTGGCTGCCCACAGACCGCCTGAACTGCGGTTGAATACCATTTGACAAGCAGCGTGCCCTGCTTGATGACGAAGAACGGCGTTTGCGCAGCAAGGCCAGAAAAGCCGCCCGCAAACAGTGCAAGTAACTGATTGAAATCAAAGCCCCCGCTCCTTCATGGAACGGGGGCTTTGTTATGGCATTCTCAGAAATTGATCAGAAAATCCATCGTGGCGCAACGAGGCCAGGGGCCAGCCCACGCGGGTTATTTCCCGGTCTTGTTATGCGCGGCGCGGAAGCTGTTGCAGATGATGGCGAGGTCTTCGCGCACAGTCTGAGGCTGGTTACGGTAGCCGGGCATGCCTGTGCCGGGATAGCCCTCGGTAATGATTTTCAGGGCCTGCTCGTGGGTCAGGCTGCTGCGCGCAAAATCGGGCGGCGGGGGCTGCATGGCCCGTCCTGCGGGGCTGACACTGCCGTTGGCCGCATGGCATTTGGCGCAGGTGCCTATCCATACTTCAAGCGAGACAGGGCTGATATCACGCGGGGGCGGCGGCGTGGCCGCATACATGTCAAAGCGCTTGCCCATTGCATCCAGCAGGCTCTCCAGCTTTTCGCGGTCGAACATGCGAAAATAGGGCATGCCTGTGCCGGGGATGCCGTCGCGCACCATTTCATACACATAATCCCGGTCGGTACGCATGGTGGTCAGGTCTGTGGCGGGGATGCGCAGGCGTGGGGCTTCCGGCCCGTCTCCGCGCCCGGTGAGGCCGTGGCACGGCTCGCAAGCGCCGTCATAGATGGTGTCGCCATTGTCGTACACGGTACGCAGCTTGACGGCAAAGGCGTCCAGAGCTTTCTGGCTGAAGGGAGCCAGTTCCTGAACGCGCTGTTCGCGCTGAGCCGTAGCCTCGGCCTCACCGGGGGCCAGCGCCTCGTTCTGCATGAGCTGGCGGGCCAGCAGCATGGAGACGAAGATAAGGGGCAGCAGGGCCAGCAAACGGTAATCGGCGGTTGACGATTCCGGCCTCAGAATCCAGACCGCCGCGCCAAGGGCCAGGGCCCCCAGGCTTATGAGCGACAGCACCGGGACGGACAGTTGCGGCAGTATGGTTATCAGCAGGGCCAGCCCTATGACGGCCTGAGCCGCCAAAGCGCCAAGCAGCCACTTGCGCAGCAGAGGGGCCTTCTGCTTTTCATTTCTCGCAGAGAAAAACAGGTGAAAGGCCGCGCCAAAGGCCACAGCCGCGCCCAGAACGTGCAGGTAACGCAGCACCCAGTGGGGCATCCACTGCGCGTCAAAGCGGAAGCCGTGGGCGGCAAAGTCGGCCCAATCCGCAGGGCGTTCCATGAGGGTCAGCGCCCCGGTAAAGATGGCGGGCACGGTCATGAGGGCCGCAACGCCCAACAGCCCGCAGATGAGGGCCAGCCACGCGCTGGTGGCCAGCTTGTGCGCAAATCCGTCAAACAGCAGAAATGCCGCGATCAGCAGCGGAATAATGGCCAGCCACGTGTACGAAAAAAGTCCCGTAACCGTAAAAAAGGCATGCGGATGACTTATCTGCATGAGCAGCAGCGGGCCAACGCCCAGCACCACGGCCAGACTTTTGAGGCCCATGTGCGAATGGGCCACATGTTCGTTCCAGTGCTGATCGGGCGTGGGCTGCCGCAACAGATCACGCAGAAAGAACAGCAGACTCAGTATGGCCGTGCCAAGCATGAGCAGCACAAAGAGCAGATGCAGGCCAAAAGTGATGAAGAGCAGCCCCTGCATCCAGCCTTCGGGCAAGGGTTTGTTGAGAAACAGGTCAGTCCACTGCTGCATGGCTACTTCTCCCTGGCGGCTTGTTGGGCGCGGCGGGAATAGTTGGAGGAAAGCTGGAACAAATATTCCGTGAGCATGGCGCGTTCCTGCTCCGAACCCACAAAGGGCGTCATGTAGGGGGCCAGCCTCTGCGTAATGCCCAGCATGGCGTTGATGCCGTCTGCCGAGCGCCCCGCAAGGCGCTGATCAATGCCGTTGATGCCGCTTTCTGCGTGGCATACGCCGCAATTGGCCGCAAAAAGCGTTCTGGCGGCCTGGGTTGCCGGGGGCAGATTGCCGCTGGTGTTGACCCAGCGCAGCCGGGGCAACAGGGGGGCGTTCTGGGCAGCCAGCGCCTCGCTTTCCACAAGGGTTATCTGGCTGGCATGCATATAGCCCGGCATCAGGTACGGGCCGCGGATAAATTCGCGCACCCGCTCAAATTCCATGACAAAGCACAGGCTCATGATCAGGGCCGGGAAGCACAGCAACCGGCATGCCAGCCGTGAGCGCCCCAGTGCCGCCAGGGCCGCCAGCAGGAGCACAAGCGCGGCAACCGCGTTGGCCGCTGGCAGAAAGTCCGGCATTTGCGAGAGGTAGGATGTGGCGACAGAGAACTTCCAGTGCGTGAGGTAGGTTTGCGGCACCCGCAAAAAATACACGTAGGTCGCCGCTGCCGTCACAACCAGAGAGAGCAGCAGCGCCGAGCCGCAGAGGCGCAGGGCCTTGCCGCGTTCTTCCGCTGTGCCCTTGAAGCGCCAGGCAATCCAGCTCATGAGCAGCAGTATGCCCAGTGCCATGCCGCCGCCGACACGCAAAAAGCACTGCGGCACAAAGGTGGGGTTAAAATAGGCCTCGGTAAAGCTTCTGGCCCATGGCCAGCCCTGCGGGGTGAGCATGAAGCCCAGAATGCCTGTGATAAGAACCGCAGAGATAAAGGATGCACCCACATAGCCCCAGCCAATAGCGGCCAGTGTGCCGGGTTTGCGCGTTATCAGCCGATCCCACATGTAGTAGTAGCAGAGCAGCAAAATCACTTCGGCGGTGAAGGCGAACCATTCAATAAACCAGGGCCAGAAAAACAGATGGATGAGCGCGCCGATGCCTTCCGGCGCAAGGCTCCCTGTCAGAACCCATATGCCCACGCCTGTGACCGCGCCCACAGAGGTGGTAACAACCACCAGCGGCCCCAGCAGGCGGCGGGCAATGTCGGCCCAGAAAGCGCCCTTGCCCTTCCACGTGAGGGATTGAAAGATCACCAGCATGGTCATGAGGCCAATGGCCAGCCCGTGGCTGATACAGACGTGCAGCACCGCATTGAGGGCAATGGTCATGCCATCGCCCACCACAGGAATATGCAGGATGGGAAAGTTCATGGTCTACTTCCCCTGCCGTTCCGGCGTGAAGTGGGGGCGAGGCTGGCCGTCCACATAGGCTGCCACGTCAAGGGCCTGTTCCGGCGTGAGGTTGGCTGCCTCCGGGGGCATGAACCGATGGGTGAACACGGCAAAGGTATTGATGTCGTGCATTGTGGAACCATCAGTGTATGCGCCGTTGCCCCAGAGCGGGGGGGAACCGTCGCCCGCATCGCCGTGACAGGAGGCGCAACTGTCTGCGTACACGCTGGCCCCGCTGCCGGCATCGGGCTTGTGGTTGCTGTCGAGCTTTGCGGGCAGGGCCCACGGCAGCTTGGCATAGACGGGGATATCTTTTGAAATCCAGTGCAGGTAGGCGAGCACAGCCTGCATGGTGCGGCTGTCGAGGGCCGGGGGCGCGGCATTGAGGTTGCGCGCAAAGCAATCCTGCACTTTCTGGGCAAGATCGGCGCTGTAGCCGTGGCTGGGCAGAAAGCGGGGATAGGTTGCCGCTACGCCCACAAGGGTGATGCTCACCTTGCTGGTGCCGCCCTCGAGATGGCAGGTAGCGCAGGCCAGTTCGTTGCTCACATGTTCGGGGGCGTACTGCGCCGTATCGTTGATAATATTGTAGCCGAGCATGACGGCTTCTCGGATATCTTCCGGCGCGTCCTGGGGTTTGGGCGGATTGAACTGCGGTTCGGCTGCCGGGCCTGCTTGTAGTGTTGCCAGCGCCTGCGGCGCAGGGCTTTGCCGCACGGCTGCCCCGTAATGGAAAAAGGCCAGCGTCCACGCGCCAAATATCAGCAGAATACAGGTGAGCGTCAGGGCGTAAAGCAGAGTGCGGTTGTTCATGGCGGCTCCGGTTAGAGCATTTTCACGTTGAAATGCTTGCGTGACGATAGATTATCCTTGTCATGCAGGCACTTCGCAGCGCGGACTTTTGCAAAAATCCATGCAGAACAGACAAACATGTTCAATGTTGATCTGCTCCAGCGGTGACCGTGACAGAAACAGGCCAGCTTGAAGCCAAAAACAGGGCAGACCGGCCACAGGCTGGGGCCGTGAATTTTCAAGATATATTGTAATGGGTATCAGAACTTCCCGCTATGTCAACAAGGCGGGACAAGCGTTTTTTTTATATCTGCCTGAAATCTGGGGCCAAGTTGGCAAGGGACAGTGGACGGGAGGGAGAGCGTCGACTGGCGGGAATCCCGCCATGAAATGCCTGTAGAATTTAGGCTGGCAGGGATTGACCGCGTGTTTCCAGCACATCCTTGATGTCTATGCCCATGCGCTGCATGCGCGAGAGCAGGGTTGTGCGCTTGAGGCCCAGCATGGCGGCCACCCCGCGCGAACCCGCCATCACGCCATTACAGGCCAGAATGGCGGCCACTATGCGGTCTCGCTCGCTGAGGGTTTCGCCGGGCTGGTGGTGGGCATCCGTATACACGGGCCGGGTGGACTGCGCGGGCGCGGGCGGCGCGCTGGCCTCCTGCTTGCGCTGGGAAATGGCCGCAACAGGGGCGGGAACCTCCAGCGGGCAGATATTCAGGCTGGGGCCGCTGGAAAGAATGACCGCGCGCTCGATGACATTGGCAAGCTCGCGCACGTTGCCGGGCCAGGGCTGGTCGCAAAGCCAGCGCAGGGCTGCGGAGGGAATACTGGTGATGTTTTTCTTCATCTGCCGCGCCATCTGTTGCGTAAAATGCTTTGCCAGCAGGGGAATATCTTCGCGGCGTTCGCGCAGCGGCGGAATGGCAATGGGAAAGACATTGAGCCGATAGAACAGATCATCCCTGAACGTGCCGTCGAGCACCATTTCCTGCAAATTGCGGTTAGTGGCTGCTACCAGACGCACATCCACGGAAATGACTTTGTGCCCGCCAAGGCGTTCAATCTCGCGCGATTGCAGAACGCGCAAAAGTTTAGGCTGCAATTCCAGCGGGATATCACCAACTTCGTCCAGCATCAGGGTGCTGCCGTGGGCCAGTTCAAAGCGCCCCTTGCGTTGCGCGCCAGCGCCGGTAAAGGCGCCTTTTTCGTGCCCGAAAAGTTCGCTTTCCATAAGCCCCGCAGGCACTGCGGCGCAGTTCATCTTGACCATGCGCTTGGATTTGCGCGGGCTGCGGTTGTGGATGGCCTGGGCAAAAAGCTCCTTGCCGGTGCCGGTTTCGCCCAGCAGCAACACGGTGCTGTCGCTGGCGGCCACCATGTCCACCTGTTGCAAAACACGCATGATGGCATCGCTCTGCCCAATGATGACGCCCATGTCCGACTGGCTTTGTATCTGTTCAGAAAGATAGAGATTTTCTTGTGCAAGATCGTTTTTCTGCACAGAGATCGTGGTGTAGTCCAGAGCATTGCGCACGGCAATGGCCACGCGCGAGGCTATCTGGGCGAGCAGGCTGACGGATTCATCGGTAAAGACATCGGGGTGGCGGTGGGCAAGCAGCATGGCCCCGAGGCAGTGCTGGCCGAAATGCAGCGGAAACAGCCCCGCTGCCTGATTGCCGTTGCCAAGAATAAATTCCGAGGCCGGATCTTTGCGCGAAAGTCTGGCTAGATCGCCCTGCCGTGCCAGCAAGGGGGCATTGATGTCGTGGCAGCGCTTGAGCAGGGTGTTGGACAACGAAAAAGTACCCGCTGGCAGCACCGGATTTTCAGTAGACTGCGGCGGGCGGGCGCAGTGGAAGGAATATGTGTCGTCCGTTTCGTGCAGCAGCAGGGCAAAATCGCGTATGCCGAAGAACCGCCGTATCTCGCCCGCAACAACGGCCACCATGTCGTTCATTTCAAGGGTGCCGATAGCCGTGTTGGTCACATCCACAAGGATGCTGAAGTGGTCGCGTTCGCGGCGCAGGTGTTCAGTTTCCTGCCGCACATTGTCCATGCAGAGGATGGCTGTGATGGAAGCCGTCACCACCCCGGCAAGTACACGGAAAAAAACAAGCGAGTCGTCGCTGAACACGCTGCCGTCTGTTTTGACAAAGTCCATGGCGCAGTGGCAGCCGCCCTGCGTGGAAATGGGAACAAAAAGGCAGCCGCTGGCATTGCGGTACTGGTCAAGATCAGCAATGTCGGGAAATTCCCGCCGCAGGTGCTCGCCTTCAAAGCAGGCCACCTCGGTCTGACTCCAGAACTGGCGCAGGCCCTGCTGGGGTGTCAGGTCTTGTTCTGAAACGGCAGAGCGGTCAGCGTGCGCGTCAAGCATGTAGAGCCGCGCCTTTTCCTGCATGGGCGCGGCAATAACGATGTGTATGCGCTGAAAGGCCATGAGCGGATCACAGCAGTTTTTCAGCATGCGCAAAAGGCTGGGAATGTCTTTTTGCAGGGGCAGCACCCGGCTGGCTGCGAGCAGGGCTTCCTGCCAGACAATAGCTGTACTTTTTACCATCTCTGAGGCGCTGGCTGTAAAAAACCCGGCTGGCGGCGTGCATCCGGGGGGGATTCTGGAAGGGATATCCACAACTTTTCTCCATGCACCATAGGGCAGGATTATAGGACTGTCTACCGAGCTTGCCTGAGGGGTCAGGCAAGAATGACGTCTACCTCCATGCCTTTGCGCAAAGGAGCGCTGCCTGCGGGAATATCCACAAAACAGTTGCAGTCGTCGCACAGGGCTGGTTGCCCCATGCGTTGCGCATCGCGCGCAAAATACACATCCCTGCCTTCAAGGCGCGCCAGCACAATGCGGCGCTCGTCCTTGCGGCAGGAACCAAAATCATTGCGGGCCACGGCCTTTTGCCGCAGGGGCGCAAAGCGCTTTGCGCCGCTCATTTTTTTCAGCACCGGAACCGCCAGCAGGCCAAAGGTCGCGGCAGCAGCCACAGGATTGCCCGAAAGGCCCAGCAGCAGGGTTTGTGGCAGGGCAGCGGCCAAGGTCATGGATCCGGGTTTGAGGCGCAGGCTCTGAAAAAGCATGCTGCCGCCCTGTTCCGCCACGATTTCTGAGGCGATGGCGGACACAAGGTCTTTGGGCCCCACAGAAGCCCCGCCCGTGGTGATGACAAGATCGCTCTCGGCCAGCATTTCTGCCAGATGCTCCTGCAATGCCTGCCGGTTGTCGCCTCTGGTCATCATGCGCAGTATGCGCGCGCCCATTTTGCGCAGACGCACACCCAGCAGGGTGCTGCTGACGTTGTAAATGCCGCCCTGCGGCAAAGGAGCGCCGGGAAGCACAAGCTCGCTGCCCGTTGCCAGCAGGCTGACCCTGGGGCGACGGAATACGCGTACATGGGTGTAACCCTGACCAGCCAGCAGGCTGAGGGTGCCGCTGTGCAGCACACCGCCGCTTTCGGCCAGCATGCTGCCGCGCTCCATATCCTGTCCGCACATGCGGCAGTTGCGCATGGCCGCAAGACTGCGGGAAATCACCACGGTCTGGCCATCGGCCAGCGTGTCCTCCTGCCACACCACACAGTCCGCGCCCGGAGGCAGGACTGCTCCTGTAGTCACGCGTGCCGCCTGACCGGGTTCAAGGCGGTGGCCTGGTGCATCACCGGCATAGAGGTGCTGCGTTACCAGCAGCATGACGGGATGTTCCGCCGTGGCGCTGGCAATGTCGGCACTGCGCAGGGCATATCCATCAACCTGAACCCGGTTGTAGGGCGGCTGAGGCAACTCGGCGCGCATATGGGCAAAACATATGCGGCCATCGGCGTCAAAAAGCGGTACTTCTTCCGACTCTGCAACTGTGTGCGTGTGCTGCAAAAGAAGCTCCAGAGCTTCCTCCAGCGGCAGACTTTCCCGTTCTGGCGGGGTAGAAATATGGGGCTGTGCGTCAGCCGCAAAGGAGTGCAGAGCGCGGTTCATCTCAGCTTATCCTTTGCGGGCAGGTGTAAATATTGATGTTGTCGCGGCGTACAAATCCCAGCAGGGTGATGCCGTGAGCCTCGGCCATTTCTACGGAGGTGAGCGAGGGGGCCCCCGGTGCGATGAGCAGCTTCACACCGCAGGCCACAACCTTTGAGAGCATGTCAGATGCGAGCCGCCCGCTGAAAATGAGGATTTTTCCATCCGGACTCAGCCCTTGCAGCAGCATGGCCCCTATGACCTTGTCCAGCGCGTTGTGGCGGGCGATATCCTCGCAGAAAAGCAGCAGGCCTTCTGGGCTCGCAAGGGCGCAACTGTGGGCCGCACCTGTGGCGCGGAAAAGATCGCAGCGCTCGTTGAAAGCCAGTTGCAGCGCATGCACCTGCGCGGCGGCAAGCCGCACATCGCTTGGGGCGTTCACGGCTGTCGCGGAAAATTCCGCAACAGATGCCGCTATGACGCGGTTTTGCTCATCAATGGAAAGCGCCCGCAGCGCGGAGATTTCATGCAAAAGCCCCAGGGTGCGGAGCCGCCCCACGGCAAGCTCACGCAGCAGGCTGGGCATGCAGTGCAGCTCGGTCACGGAATTGCCGTTGCAGACGAGTTCGTAGCATTCTTCGCGCAGGAGCACGTCCATGACCTCGCGGCGGCCCTGAGGCCCGATGCGGGTAATGGCGCGTTCAATACTGATGGAAGTATCCGGCGGCTGTTTCATGTTTGTGGTTCCCCGCGCGGTTGCACCTTGGGAGTGCCCGCGCGGGGGATTGTTAAGGGTTACCGGAGTCAGGCAGGGATTTTCTGCGCGGAGCCGTTGGCCTTTTCCTTGCGCAGGCGTTGCTTCAATTCGCTGTACACCTGCACCACATGGCTTTCAGCCCATGTCTGATCTTCTATTTTTTCAACTCGAACAGGCACATATTTGTATTCCGGCGTTTTGGTGATGGGGCTCAAGACCTCGCCCACCAATTCGTTGCATGCGCCGATCCACCACTGGTAGGTCATGTACACCGCACCCTTGTTGGTGCGCGGGCTGATCTGCGCCCTGGTGATGACCCTGGAGTGGTGCGACTGCACCCACACAAGCTCATGATCGCGGATGCCGAGGGCTTCCGCATCCTTGTCGTTCATCTGCACAAAGCCGGGTTCGTCCGCCAGTGCTGCCAGCGCCTTGCAGTTGCCTGTCATGGAGCGGCAGGAGTAGTGGCCCACTTCGCGCACGGTAGAAAGCACCAGCGGGAACTCGGAGCTGATTTTTTCCACAGGCGGGACCCATTCCACCGTAAAGAGGTGGCCCAGGCCGTCCGGGGTTTCAAACCTGATGCTGCCGTCGGGCTGTGCGTAAAGCACCTGGGTGCCGTTGGGGGCATCCTTGGTGCAGGGCCACTGGATGTAGCCAAGCCCGCCGTTTGCATCGAGCTTTTCATAGGTCGCTTCCGCATATTTGGGCGAGAGTGAGATCAGCTCGTTCCAGATCTCTCTGGTGTTGTTGTACTGCATGGGATAGCCCATGGCTGTGGACAGGCGGCAGATGATGTCCCAGTCCACCTTTACATCGCCCTGCGGTTCCACTGCCTTGTAGAAGCGCTGGAAGCCACGGTCGGCAGCCGAGTATACGCCTTCGTGTTCGCCCCACGTGGTGGTAGGGAAGATCACGTCGGCCACGGCTGCTGTCTTGGTCATAAAGCAGTCCTGCACAATGAGCAGGTCAAGCTTGCTGAAGCCGCTACGCACGCCGGAAAGGTCGGGTTCTGTCTGCAAGGGGTCTTCACCCATGCAGTAGAATGCCTTCAGCCTGCCAGCAGAAGCGCTCGCGGCGACTTCACTCAGGAAATGCCCCACCTTGGGGGACATTTTTTCAACGGGAACACCCCAGGCCTTGGCGAATTTTTCGCGCACGGCCGGGTCTGTCACGCTCTGGTAGCCCACAAACACGTTGGGCAACGCGCCCATGTCGCAGGCGCCCTGCACGTTGTTCTGCCCACGCACCGGAGCAACGCCGGTGTGAGGTTTGCCTATGTTGCCGGTAATCAGAGCCATGGAGGTCAGTGCCCGTACGGTCTCCACACCCTGATAGAACTGGCAAACGCCCATGCCCCAGTATATGCCTGCGCCCTCTGGGGCAGTGGCATACATACGGGCGGTCTTGCGGATGGTTTCGGCATCAATGCCCGTGATTTCCGTAACCGCTTCAGGAGGATAGTTGTCCACAATGGCTTTAAGTTCTGCAAAGCCAGTCGTGTACTTTTCTATGAACTCCTTGTCCGCGAGTCCCTCGTTAATAATGACGTTCATCAAGGCATTGACGAAGGCCACGTTGGAACCGTTTTTCAGGGGAACATGCAGGTCGGCGATGCGCGCAGTTTCAATCTTGCGCGGATCACAGACAATGATGGTTGCCCCTTTTTCTTTCGCCTTTACCACCCGGCGGGCGATAATGGGGTGCGAATCTGCCGGATTCCACCCAAAGATGAACAAGCATTTAGTATCTTCAATCTCCACAATGGAGTTGCTCATTGCGCCATTGCCGACCGATTGTTGCAGACCTGCAACTGATGGGCCGTGTCAAACCCGCGCGCAGCAGTCGACATTATTGGTGCCGAGAGCCGCGCGGGCGAATTTTTGCATTATGTAGTTGGTTTCGTTGCCGGTGGAGCGGGAAGAACCGGAAACCATGATGGAATCGGGGCCGAATTCTTCCTTGATGGCCGTAAGACGCGATGCGGTGTAGTCGATGGCCGTATCCCAAGAGACAGCCTCAAACTCACCGCCACGCTTGCGGCGGATCATGGGGTTTTTGACTCTGGGAGTCAGGATTTTGGTGTCGTTGATAAAATCCCAGCCATACAGACCCTTGAGGCACAAGGCCCCCTGGTTGGTCAGGCCGTTGGCGCCTTCTGCGCCAACCACGCGGCCATTCTCAACCAGCAGGTTGATCTTGCAGCCCGAAGCGCAGTATGGGCAGACTTCTATTACTTTTTTCATGATAACCTCTTGTATTCATTTTAACAGCGGCGAGCACTCCGCTGCTCTGGCAGGCATGTAGCGCCGCATTTCAAACCGGGGGCAGGTGCCGTAAGCACCAAGGCCCGCTTACTGAAATGCTGCTGTTCCCTCGGGCTGCACTGTTTCATCCTCCACCACAAACAACACATCGGTGGGGCAGGCCCGCACGCAGGAGGGACCTTCGGGCACGCTGGCGCACAGATCACATTTTTGCGCCAGGGCCTTGTGGCTGAATCCCAGCGGTTTGCCGCATACGGTGCGGCGCACCTTGTGACTTGTGACCCGCATGACCCCGTAAGGACAGGCCATGATGCAGGCCTTGCAGCCTATGCACTTATGCCGCAGCACGGTGACGCTCTCACTGTCGGCAACAATGGCTCCGCAGGGGCAGGCCGATGCACAGGGGGCGTCTTCGCACTGTCGGCAGGCAACCGGAGTGCTGATGTCTTCGTGCTTCAGGATGGCGACTCTGGCTTTGAAGTCAGAGGCGGTCATGTCTTCAATACGCAGTTCACTGTGCGCCAGGGCGCAGGCTATCTCACAGGTGCGGCAGCCTATGCAGCGCCCTGGATTGGCCGCTATGCGTTTTTTCATAGAAAGCCCTTGCTTGTTTTACGGCTCGGCGTGGGGCCGGCCAGTATTCGTTAAATTGCAACAAGGATGCCAGTATGTTGCAAAAATGATCTGGCATTCTGTATTGTTACGATTGCTGTAAAAACCGTGTTCGCGCGTGTTCGTCAAAAATGTCGAACTGTCGAATGGCAAACATGTGTGAAATTTATAACAACCACTATTACTCCAGACGGTTAGCTGGGTTTATCCTTTTTCGTCATTTTTGACGAAGTTTCAGGCCAGCCAGGGGATGTCGCCAAGGCCCTCCGCCAGGCCCGCGTGGATACGCTCCACAGCACGTTGCACAGCATCGGTAATCGGCAGGCAAAAGCCCACTTCCTGCGGCTGGATGCCCAGAAACACAACCTGCTCAATCTCCCGTTCCAGTTCGTCCATAATAAAGGAGAGGGGCATGTTGTGGGTGCTGGCTATGCCCATGGAGCGGATGCGTTCCTTATCCACAAAGCGTATTTCACCGGGGGCAAGCTCCAACGTGGCAACGTCCACAATAAGCAGACGCCGGGGCTTCATGGCTTTGACCGCGTAGGTGACGTTTTCGGGCATGGAGCCGCCGTCCACCACAGTCCAGCCCGGCACAGGGCTTGCCTCCATGCGTTCGCACAAAAGCGGACCTGCGCCGTCATCGCCCATGAGGCTGTTGCCCACGGTCAGCACCACGTTGCGGTCTTGTAGGGCGGGGGCTGTCATTCCATCCTCCGGGGCAGCTGCACCATGAAGTAGAGCGCAGGCTCGCGTTGAATGGCGGCCAGTTGCTCCATGAGTACCGCGCTCCAGCCCTTGTACGGCTCTTCCATGCCGGGCATGGCCTCGGCAAAAGCCTTGCCCAGCATGCCCGCATGGTTCGCATCGATATGGATTTCGCCAAAGGTCAGCAATCCGTTCATCTTGCGGCGGGCCTCGCCCTCGGGCAGCAGGCCCACCCATGCTTCATAGGCGTCCCTGGGGCATTCCAGCACTTTGACAAGGCAGTCGATAACCCCCACGTGATGCCCGATGGCAAGGGAGTAGTACATGACCTGCTTGGTGGCGTCAGACTCGGGGAGATCCTTCTGCGTATCCAGAAACTTTCGCCGCAGTGCGTGGAAGCTGACCATCTCAGTCATGGTAGATCCCCTGATCCTGCCCAACGTTCAGGCTGTCGAAAAACACTTCGCGCAGGCGGAAGAGAATTTCCGTCAGGCGGGGGTCTTCGGCATCGCGAATCCATTTTTGCAGATTGGCTTCAAGGGCGGCGGTGCTTCCGGCCTCAAGGCATTGGAAGAACCTGTCGCTGATTTCCCTGCCCTGACGGTAGCCAGCCAGCAGACGCGCTTCGCGTTCAATCCGCACGCGGATGTCGAGCGGGGCATCGGGCAGCAGGGGCGCTGGCGCGGCTGCGCCGGATTCCTCATGATTGCGTTCCTTGAGTTTCTGATCCAGCAGGCCAAGGGCCATGGCAAAGCCATAGATGGTGGCCTGCGGGGTTGGCGGGCAGCCGGGAATGTACACGTCAATGGGCACAATCTTGTCGCTGCCGCCCCACACGGAATACATGTCGTGGAAGATGCCGCCGCTGCACCCGCAGGCACCGTAAGAGACGCATATCTTGGGGTCAGGCGCGTTGTGGAAGGCGCGCAGGGCGGGCATGCGCATGGCGCGGGTAACAGCGCCCGTGAACAGCAGAATATCCGCATGGCGGGGCGAGGGAACCACCTTGATGCCGAAACGCTCGGCATCAAAAATGGACGTGATGGACGCGAAGATTTCAATTTCGCAGCCGTTGCAGCCGCCACAGTCAATGCGGTAGACATAGGCCGAGCGCTGAATGCGCTGCAAAAGCGCACCCTTGAGCGCGGCTATGGAATCCTCAACGCTGACGGGTTCGGTTTTGTAGTGCGAGATACCGGGCGCGTAGGCATAGGGAACGATGGACATGGCTATACCTCCTGCCGGGGCTTGAGGCCGAGGGTCTGCTTGCGCTTGCACTGGGGGCAGGTTTCAAACTGCCGACGCTGGTCGGGGTCTTCTTCTGTAACGCCGTCAGCCTGCATGGTCAGGGCCAGCGCGTAGTCCACCTCTTTTTGCGGGGCAAAGGGGGTGCCGCACTGGCGGCAGTGGCACAGGCTGAAGGTGCAGCGTTCATAAAGGTCGTCTTTGCGCATGACGGCAAGTTCAAACTCCTGCGAGAGGCGCAAGGCCCTGGTGGGGCAAACCTCTTCGCAACGGCCGCAAAAGATGCAGCGTCCGGCGCAGAATTGCCAGGTGCGCACGCCCTTTTCCAGATCGGTTTCGATGGTCAGGGCATTGGGCGGGCAGGCGATGGCGCAGGCCGCACAGGCAATGCAGCGCTTGGGATCATATTCCGGCTTGCCACGGAATGTGGGCGTGAATTCGGCAGGCGCGAAGGGGTACTTGATCGTTACCTCGCCTGCATCACGGACTATTTTGAGTAATTTCAGCATGACAGCGCCTCCTCAAGCATGTTGCGCATGTGCATGGCCGCCGCAGCGGTGCAACCTCGGGCCGCCCATATGACGGGGGCCGTACTGCGCTGCCGCGCGCGGTTCTGGTGAATGTTCGTGGTTTTCATACGCGTTGCCACATGCTTCAGGGCAGAGGTGAATGTTTGCGGTCAATGCCGTACTGCTCAAAGTCTTGATACGACACGGTCTTGGCCTTCTTTTTGCGCACATCCACAAGGGTGACGCGGTCTGTGCAGGAATAGCAGGGGTCAAGGCTGCCGATGATGAGGGCGGCGTCCGAAACCGTATTGCCTCGCAGGGCGTAGCGCAGCACCGGCCAGTTGGCGTAGGTGGCCGCGCGGCAGCGCCAGCGGAAGATCTTCTGGTTGTTGCCGGTCATGCTCCAGTGCACGTCTTCGCCGCGCGGGGCCTCGGTAAAGCCCAGAGCGAACTTGTGGGGCGTGTAAGTGAAGCCTTCAGTCAGCACCGGGCCGCCGGGCATGTTGTCCAGCACGTAGCGGCACTGGGCGATTGAGTCGAACACTTCTTTTACCCGCACAAGCGCGCGGGAAAAGATGTCGCAACCGTCAAAGGAGAAGACGTTGACGGGAATATGGGCGTAGCCTTCAAAGGGATGATCGGCGCGCACATCGCGGGCAAAGCCGCTGCCGCGAATCATGGGGCCAACGGGGCTGTAGTCGCGGGCCACCTTGCGGTCGAGAATGCCCACACCCTTGGTGCGCTGTTCAAAGTTGGTGGTGCTGAGGAGCATGTCCACCAGCTCGGCCACTTCTTTTTCAATGGAATTGAGCAGGGCAGTGGTGGTTTTGCGCGCATCGGCCAGAATATCGTTGCGGATGCCGCCGATAAGGTTGAGCCCGTATGTCTTGCGCGATCCGGTGAGCAGCTCGGCGATGGTCATGGATTTTTCGCGCACGCGGAAGAACTGCTGGAAGCCAGAGTCAAAACCCGTAAAGTGGCAGACAAGGCCGAGGTTCAGCAGATGGCTGTGCAGGCGTTCCGCCTCCAGCAACAGGGTGCGTATCCAGCGGGCGCGCATGGGCACGTTGATGTCCAGGGCGTTTTCCACCGAGTTGGCGTAGGCGATGCTGTGGGCATAGCCGCAGATGCCGCACACGCGTTCGGCCAGAAAGGTGATTTCGTGGTAGCCCATGCGTACTTCCGCAGCTTTTTCCATGCCACGGTGCACATAGAACATGCGGTAGTCGGCATCCACCACGTTTTCGCCGTCAACGAACAGGCGGAAGTGCCCGGGTTCGTCAGAAGTGACGTGCATGGGGCCAACGGGCAGGATGCGGTCTTTCTCGCTGCCCAGCTCGTTGATGAAGTCGTAGGTTTCCGTGTCTGTGGTGGGCGCGGGGCGCTGGCGGTAGTCCATGCAGTCCTTGCGCAGGGGATGCAGGTTGTCCGGCCAGTCATCGGGCAGCACCAGCCGGCGCGCATCGGGCAGGCCCACAGGGGTAAGCCCGTACATGTCGCGGATTTCGCGCTCGCCCCACACGGCGGCGGGCACCCTGGCCGTGACGGAAGGGAATTCCTGCCGGTCAGCGTCCACAAAGGCGCGCACAACTATCCAGCATTTTTCGCCTTCTTCCATGGAAAGGGCGTAGTAGATGGCAAAGCTGCCGTTGAGCGTGCGTTCGTCGTTGCCAAAAACCACCGGCAGCCAGCCGCCCTGATCGTAATAAAGGTAGGAAACAACATCGGGCAGAGCCTCCAGCTTGACCGTGATGGTGAGCTGGTTGCTGGTTTGCCGTTCTTCATCAAGAACAGCATAGGGAAAGCGCTGCCGCACGTTTGCCACATACCCGGCGCCGCGATTGCCGCTGGCGGGGTGTTGGGTCTGTTCCGTGGTCGTGCTCACGTTATATCTCCTGACGGGAAGAAGTTTGCTTTGCGTCTTCGGCTTCCGCTGCATCCGCCGTATCGTGGGATGCGGCGCGTACCATGTCGCGCAGGGCGGGCTGCACCTGGGCTGTGGCGGTATTTTTATCCAGCACGATGCTGGTGGCTGCGTTGAGCATGTTCACCACAGGGGCGGGCGTGCAGGTGCCCATAACAAGCAGCAGGCCCAGCAGCACAGCGGCGGGGATGAGGGTCATGCTGCCCTGTTCGCCTTTTGCGATGGATTTCGGCGCCTGGCCGGAGAGCGTCACCGCCACCAGATGCACCAGCGCACCCAGAGCGACCATGAGCAGTACGGCCAGAACCGCAACCAGATATATATGACCGGCGGTGATGCCGGAAACGACCACCATGAATTCGCTCAGGAACACGCTGAACGGCGGCAGGCCGCCCAGAGCCAGGGTTCCCGCTGCCAGAAACACGGCGGAAACAGGCATGACCTTGAGCATGCCGCGCACGGTGGCCATGTCGCGCGTACCGTACTTGAGCAGCACGTTGCCCGACACGCAGAACACCAGACCCTTGGCAAGGCTGTGGCTGATAACGTGGAACAGGGCGGCAAAGATGCCCAGCGGGCCGCCAAAGCCAAGGCCCACGGCGATGATGCCCATGTTTTCAACACTGCAATAGGCGTAGCGGCGCTTGATGTCGTTTTGCGAGATCATGCTGAACGCGGCCACGAGTATGGAGAGCAGGCCGAAAACCAGCAGCATGTTCTGCGGCACAGCGCTTGAGATGCTGCGGCTGATGAGGATGTAGTAACGCAGGATGACCAGCATGGCCGCCTTGAGCAGCACGGCGGAAAGCAGGGCGCTGGTGGGGCTTGGGGCTTCGCTGTGAGCATCGGGCAGCCATGCGTGCATGGGGAACAGCCCGGCCTTGGTGCCAAAGCCGATCAGCACAAACACAAAGGCCAGGTACATGAGGGTGTGGTCAAGGCCGCCCGCATAGCGGAGGGCTTCGGTCCAGAAGATGGCGTCCGAGGGGTCGAGCCCCTGGGCGGTCATGGCTGCGGAGGCGTTGGAGTACACCAGCACCGTGCCGTAGAGGCCAAAGGCGACGCCCACGGTGCAGATGACAATGTACTTCCAGGCCGCTTCAAGCGAGGAATTCTGCCCGTAAATGCCCACCAGAAAGGCCGAGGCCAGGGTGGTGGCTTCCACGCCAGCCCACATGAGGATCAGGTTGTTGGTGGTAATCACCGAAACCATGGTGAAGATGAACAGGTGGAAAAAACCGTAATAGTTGCAGAGCGTGGGCACGGAGACTTCGCCGTGGTCCACTTCCTGCTTCATGTATCCATAGGAATACAGGCCGGTAATGGTGCCAAGCACGGCCAGCACGGCCAGAAACATGGCTGAAAGGCTGTCGAGGTACAGCCATTTGCCAGCGGCAAAAAGAGCGCCATGCTCATATACACTGCTTACAACGCCATAGGCCGTGACCAGAAGGGCCGCGCAGCCTGCCGTATTGATGATGTTGACAAGCCCGCGTATGCCGCGCCCGCAGAAGGCGCAGGCAAAGCACAGCAGCGACGTGATCAATGGCGCGGCGAGCAGCAGGTAAAAAAGCATGGGGTTGCTGTTGGTCATGACATTCATGGCTCACCCCTTCAGCGCGGAAAGATCATGCGCGCGCAGCGTGTTCATGGTGGTGAAGATGCGGCGCACCATGTAAACCATGATGATAACCGCGAAGATGGCGTCTGTGGAAATGCCTATTTCCACAAGATGCGGGGCCTGGTTGGCCAGCAGGGCCAGGGTCATGTGCGCGCCGTTTTCCATCAGACAATAACCGAATATCTGCTTGATGATGTTGCGCTGCACCACAATACACATAACACCGATCATGAAGTGACCAAGCGATACGGCCAGCACAGGCTCAAGCCCGTGCTGGGTGATGATGGGCACCTGAACCGTGCTCACCACAAAGTGGCACAAGAGCAGCAGAACGGCTGACAGTATGACGACCACAGATGTGGGAATGACCATTCCCTGCGCTTCAGGGTCGCTCATCTTGCCGAGGGCCTTGTACATTATCAGCGGCACAAGGATGACCTTGGTCAGAACAGCGGTTCCGGCCCAGGTGTACAGTTCGTGCGCCTGCATCAGGCCGCCCAGCGCTATGAACGAGAGCACCAGCACGGCAGACTGCACGGCGTACAGCAAGGCGGATGTTGTGGCTTTTTTGCAGGTGACCACCATCAGGGATGTGACCACCAGAAGCCCCGCGAGATTGTTGATGATTATGCTTGAACTCAACATGCTTAGCCTCCGTGGTTCAACCAGTAAACGGCCATGATGCTGGAACAGAACGACATGAAAACAAGGATGGCCAGCACCAGCTTCATGGCGGCGGGCACAGGCTGCGCCTGCGCCACAACCTCAGAGGGTTTGCCGGGAACAGTCTTGCCGAACCAGTAGAGGAACCAGGCAAAGCTGCCCACGGATTCGATCATGACCAGCACCGTCAGCACCAGCACCAGCCAGTGAGTTGAGCCAAGGGCAAAACCGGTGGTGAAGATGGGGTACTTGCTGAAAAAGCCATTGAGCGGCGGCACGCCGGTGATGGCCAGTGCCGCCACGCAAAAGCCCACGCCCAGCAGAGGCAGGCGTGACAGGATTCCCTGCAACTGGGTGAGGGTACGCGTGCCACACGTGTAGCTGAGCGCGCCAGCAACAAGGAAAAACAGGCTCTTGGCAAAAGCGTGGTTGAAGATGTATGCGATCGCGCCAAACAGCAGCACCGTGTTGCGCAGAACAGGGTCCGTGCACAGGGCGGCCAGAGAAATGGCAAAGAAGATGTACGAAAGCTGGGTGATGGTGGAATAGGCCAGCAGCCGCTTCATGTCGGTCTGCGGCAGGTACATGATAAAGCCGTAGATAAGGGTTATCACGGCCATGACCATGCCCACCTGACCCACAACCGGGGGGATGTCCCCGGCGGCCATGACGGCGCGGGCAAAGATGAACACGCCCACCTTGACCATGGATGCCGCGTGCAGGTAGGCGCTCACCGGGGTGGGCGCTTCCATGGCGTCAGGCAGCCACATATGCATGGGAATCTGGGCGGACTTGCCCCAGGCCGCAAAGAGTACGCCGCCCACGACGATGATCTTGGCGGTGTCGCCAAGCCCGGCAATGCCGGAGAGGGCGAAGGAGCCTGTTTCATGGAACAGCCATGCCGCAGCCACATACAGGCCCAGAGCGCCAAGGTGTGTCACCAGCAGGGCCTTCATGGCCGAGCGCAGCGATTTGGGTGTCTGGTAGTAACCGATCAGACCCCACGAGCAGCCACCGGTGATTTCAAAGAACAGCAGCTGGCCAAAGAGGGTGGAGGACAGCGTAAGCCCTGCCATGGCGCCGATAAAGGCCAGCATGATGGCGTAAAAGCGGGTGGTGCCTTCATGCGGATGCTCGCGGTTGCCCTTGGTCAGGTAGGCTGTGGAATACAGCACCACCAGAAAACCGAGAAAAACCACGGCAAAGCAGATGAGCGTGCTTACCCTGTCTACAAGTACGCCGAATATTTCCACTGTGTGCCCAGCCCCGCCAAACATGGCGGAGTTGTAACTCACAAGGTTGAATGTGCAGTTTTCGGGCATACCTGCGTTGACGTATGCCAGGCCAAGGGCCGCGCTGCCTGCCGAAGCGGCAAGGGCAACCACCAGCGCCAGCGCCCGTGCCGCGCGATACGGCAAACAGGCGGCGAGCAACGCGCCGATGAACGGTATCAGGATTGTTGCCAGTGCAATTTTATCCATGACTTCTTCCTCGACGCCCTAGAGCTTGCTGAAGTAAAAGACGAATGCCAGGGCCGCCACGCCGAAACCGGACCAGGTGACGCGCGGGGTAAGCAAAAAGCGCCCGCGTGCAAGGCTGTTTTCGTACAGCGAGGCCAGCACAAAGATGACCAGCAGCTTCAGAACGAATATGACTGTGGCGACCAGCACGGATACAGCGCTCAGACTCTCGGGCGTTACATTGCCAAAGGGCAGAAACACGCTGATGAACACGCTGGCCACAACCGCCTGCTTGAACTTCACGCCAAGGCAGACCATGGCAAGTCCGGGGCCGGAATACTCGGTCAGCGGGCCTTCCTGAAGTTCCTGTTCCGCTTCGGGGTAGTCAAAGGGGATTTTGCCCATTTCAATAAACACGGCAAAGGCGCAGGCCACCATGGCCAATGCCGCCGCCGTGGGCATGGATCCGCCCCAGTTCTGGCGGAATATCTCGCTGATGATGCCAAGGTTGGTCGAACCCGCAATAAGGGCCGCCACCAGCAGGGCCAGCATGAGCACAGGCTCCACCAGCACACCCAGCAGCATTTCGCGGCTTGCGCCCATGCCCGCAAAGGGACTGCCGGAATCAAGCCCGGAAAGGGCAAAGAAAAAGCGGTAGAGGGCAAAAAGGTACAGCAGGGTTATCAGATCTGCCGCGCTCGCCATCTGGGAGCCGGTCACCATCAGCGGCAGCGTCATGGCGATGGCCGCTGCGCTGGCAATGAGCACAAAGGGCATGATGCGGAAAATGATGCCCGACTGCGCAGGGGCCACTTCCTGCCGGGTCATGAGTTTGGCCAGGTCACGGTAGTCCTGCAACACGCCAGCGGCACCCAGAGGGCCAAGGCGCGAGTGCATTCTGGCCCGGATTTTACGCGAAATGCCGGACAGCAGAGGGGCCAGCAAAAGCAGAAGCAAGGTCTGCGCTGCGGCCAGCAGCAAGGATACCGGCCAGGACAAGGATTGCATGGTAAACATGATTCCCCCTAGGCGGCTTTGATGAGAAGCAGCGCGATAAGCGCGATGATGATATACAGGCAGTAGACGCGGAAATCGCCCTGCTGCAGCCGCTGCACACATATGCCGATCTTTTGTACGGCGCGGACGATACGGGCAAGGATGCCGTCGTCCCACATGGGTTCCACACGCCGGGCAGTGCGGATGACCGAGTCAAGCGCGCGCGACATGGCCGGGGCCGGATCAAGCGCCTGACGCAGGCGGTACAGCCCCGCAAATACGTGGCGCAGGCCTTGGGTGAAGCTCCCGGCAGAGAGCGCCATGCGTTCTTCGTAACCATAACCGCAGGCCCAGGGATCGTTTTTGCGGCGCATGGGCAGGCGGTCGGCTTTGCCAGCCATAAAGAGGAGCACGGGCAAAAGCATGCCGCCGAGCAGCAGGAGCATCACCAGCGTGGGCGAAAGCCCGGTGGCGGCATCCACACCGGGAACAAGCACACCCTGGCGCACGGCCTCAAAGTGCTGCTGACCTGCGGCGAGAGAGTCGGCCACGGCGCTGATGACCGGGGCCACGCAGGCCGCGCCCACGCCCAGCACCACGCACAGCGCGGCCAGCCCAAGCATGGAAAGCGTCATGGCAGCGGGAACTTCCGTGGCTTCCGCAGCCTTGGCGCTGCGCGCCTGCCCGCAAAAGCTGATGCCGTAGACCTTTACAAAACACATGGCGGCCAATGCGCCGGTGATGGCCAGCATCACGATTGCCACAGGGCCGAAAAGGCGGGCAATGGCGGATGAATGCTGGCTGATGCTCACAAGGCCCTGATATGTGTACCATTCACTGACAAAACCATTGAGGGGCGGCAGGGCCGAAATGGCCATGCAGCCAACCAGAAAGGCCAGGGCCGTGCGTGGCATGCGTTTGCCAAGGCCGCCCATCTTTTCCATGTCCTTGGTGTGCACCTTGTAGATGATGGCGCCAGCGCCGAGGAACAGCAGGCCCTTGAACACGGCATGGTTCAGCAGGTGATAGAGTGCGCCCAGAAAGCCCAGCGCGGCCAGCAGCGGGTTTTTGAGGGCCAGACCCATGAGGCCCACGCCCACGCCCATGAGGATGATGCCCACGTTTTCAACCGTGTGGTAGGCGAGCAGGCGTTTGATGTCGTGTTCCGCCAAGGCGTACATAACGCCCAGCACGGACGAAACAGCGCCGAAGGTCAGCACCACAACACCCCACCAGACCGGCATATCCACGCCGCCCAGCAGGTCGGCGCCCACCTTGATGATGCCGAACACGCCAATTTTGACCATCACGCCAGACATCATGGCCGAAGCGTGCGAGGGGGCAGCCGGGTGCGCCCGGGGCAGCCAGCCGTGCAGGGGCAGCATGCCCGCTTTTGCGCCAAAGCCGAAAAATGCCAGCAAAAAGGCGATTGATGCCATGAGAGGCGAAATCTGCGCCTGACGGAAGGCCGCAAAATCAAGGCTGTTGTTGGGCGTGTGGCAGTACATGATAAAGAACGATGCCATGATCAGCACAGATCCGGCATGCGCGATGAAAAAGTAGAGCAAGCCAGCGCTGACGGCTTCGCTTTCCTGATCGGCAATGACCAGAAAGTAGGAAGAAAGCGACATGACTTCAAAAAAGATGATGAAGTAAAAGGCGTTGTCCATGACCATCAGCGCCACCATGGAGGCGATGAAGGTGTTCATGAAAAATCCCATGGCAGACGCGCCCTTGCCCTCATATTCCCGCACATAGGCAATGGAATAGATGGAAGCGGCAACCGCCAGCAGGGATATGACGCCCGTCATGAAGGCTCCCAGCATATCCAGCCGCACGGCCAGATGCGCAAAGGGGAACGGCCCTGCGTAAACATGGTTGAGGGCATCTGCACGTTGCAGCAAAAAGGGCAAAACGGCGTACAGCCCAAGTGCGCCGCCAAGCGCACCAAAGAGGCCGTTGATGGTGATGGCGGCCCGCTCGTTGCGGCCCAGCAGCAGGGAAAGCACGCCACCCGCCATGTAGGCCAGCACAGCCCAGAGCAGGATTTCAAGTGGATCACGCATGCTGCACCCCCGACATGGTTATTGCCGCCGGGGCGGCATCATCGCCTTGTTTTTCCTGCTCAAGCGCGGCAACGCGTTTGCTGTTTTGCAGTTCTGCCAGCGTTTTTTCATCCACAAGCTGCAAGGCTGTGGTGGGGCAGGCCTCCACGCAGGCCGGGCGCGAGCGGAAGTAACATTGGTCGCACTTAACGGCGATGGTGCGGCGGCCAACATTCCAGGCCAGAAAAGGAGGCATGGAGTAATTGCTGCCCGGAGCGTCGGCCAGTTCTTCTTCCGGCACGTAATGCTCGTATACTTCCGGGTGCCCGGCTGGTCTGTCGGCAGCGGGGGTGATGGCCCCAAAAGGACAGGCAAGGCCGCACAGTTTGCAACCTATGCAGTTGCTTTCGTTGATGTGCACCGAATGCCCCGTGGCCGTGATGGCGTTCACCGGGCAGACTTTGGCGCAGGGCATGTCTTCGCAATGGCGGCAACTCACAGGCGCTGTGCCGTTGCCGTAGCGCATGACCTCAAGCCGTGGCCTGCTGAGCAGCCCCTGCTGCTCATGCGCTAGCGAACATGCCGCCATGCAGGTGTAGCAGCCGATGCACTTGACCGGGTCCGCAAAAATGAAATGGTTCATAACCTTCCTCGTTACGCAAGGGATCGTGATAATGGCCCCTGTTCAGCAGAATACGTGCCATTATGCACAAACCTAGTATTCATGCGCATTTTGGGGAATATATCTGCCCGCTGCCCGTGCCGCGGGGTATCCATAAAGCCGTGCTCGACACTTTTGACGAAGGGCTTCGACAGCTTCGACATTTTAGCCGATGGTCGGAGACTGCTTTTGCGGCGCAGGCTTGCTGGCAGCCTGATGGTCATCATGACCGTGCTTCAGATAGATGAGCCAGTGGAACAGACCCACAAAAACGCCGCCCCCAAGGATGTTGCCAAGCGTCACAGGAATGAGATTCTTGAAGATGAAGTTCTGCCAGTTGAGCACAGAGGCGATATGCGCGGGATCGGCCAGTTTGGCGGCTACTTCGGGGGGCATCATGTTGCTGCACAATATGCCGATGGGAATCATGAACATGTTCGCCACGCTGTGCTCAAAGCCGCAGGCGATGAAGAGGCCCACAGGGAACAGACAGGCGATCATTTTGTCGAACAGCGAACGCCCGGCGTAGCTCATCCACACGCCCAGGCAGACCATCAGGTTGCACATGGCCCCCAGAAAGACCGCTTCAATGAAGGTGTGGGTGAGTTTGTGCTCTGTGGTGTTGATGTAGAAGAGTGCAATGCTGCCGCCGTTTTCCCACGGATGGCCGCTCAGCAGGATCAGCGCCACAAGAAAGATACTGCCCAAAAAATTACCCGCGTAAACCACGCCCCAGTTGGAGAACATCTGCCCCCAGCTGATCTTGCCGCTGGCGCGGGGGATGAGCGTCATGGTGGTGGAGGTAAAAAGATCCGCGCCCAGAACAACAACCAGCATGAGGCCCAGGCTGAACACCAGCCCCCCAACAATTTTGCCAGCACCTGTTGCATTGGCTATGGCGCAGTAAACAAACCCCAGACCGATAAACACACCAGCCATAACGGCAAGCAGAAAAGCCTTGCGCGCGGGTTTGAGCGCCTTGCCCTCCATGACAGCAGCCGCCTTGTCGCACATCTGATACGGATTCAGCGCTTCGAAGGAGGAAGAGTCAGCCATAGTATTCTCCTTTGCATGGGTTAATTGTTGAGCTTGGGAATTTTTACACATAGTGCAAAGTAGGTGCCAAATAAAATAAAAATATTTCAATATATTATGGTGATATTTTGTACACGCAATTTTGGGCAAATGTGTCGAAGCGCACAATTGAGATCGCAAACAATTATGAGTGCGGGCAAACATACAAATTTTGTATGAAATTATGTAAAGCAAGGAAGTTACGAAGATGGCGGAGCTGAATTACACAGAGATATGCATCACAGGTTCAGGCAGAGGCAATGACAATGTCGTGAATCTTGGTGCAAACGTGGTAGGACTTTGAGAATGGATTGCGGCGTAGCTGCCCGCGCTAGGGAGGTTCTACAGCAGCTCTGTCAGCTCGGAGGCGACGTGCTCGTGATGTCCTGACTGCCAATCTGGAGTGAAAATACTGTCTGAGCGTTGAATGCTGGATGGCATATTCAGATTTCGGCAGGCAAGCGAATAAAAAACTCGAAGCTGGATTTGTGGCAGCAAATATTCAGTAATGCGGCATCAGCAACTGCGAGAGCCACATGTGGAAGAATTTATGTGATGGGACGCGTTCCAGCGGCGATATTTTGTAGGTACTCACTGAGGGGGAATGACTGGGAACTGACACAAAAACAGAAGGATAACTGCATTTGCGTGGAGGGGATTACTTGGATGCCCATCCTGGTTTGCTGGTGCCTATACTGAGCAGGGAAACAGGGCTGTTTGGGAGGTATGCCTTGAAGGGGACTGAGCTTGGCAGACATCAGGGCATAGGTGAGGCAACTCTAGCGCTTGTCAAAAGCAATAAAAAAGGCGGAACCCTAAGGTTCCGCCTCAAAAGCACGGTATTAACCGAACTTACTTCACTTCGACGGTGGCGCCGGCTTCGGTCAGCTGCTTCTTGGCGTCTTCAGCTTCTTCCTTGGACACGCCTTCCTTCAGGGTAGCAGGGGCGCCGTCAACCTTTTCCTTGGCTTCTTTGAGGCCCAGGCTGGTCAGAGCGCGCACAACCTTGATGACGCCGATCTTGTTGGCGCCAGCTTCCTTCAGGATAACGTCGAACTCGGTCTTTTCTTCAGCGGCTTCAGCAGCGGCAGCGGGGGCAGCCATCATCATGGCGGCGGCAGGCGCAGCGGCGGAAACGCCGAACTTTTCTTCGAGTTCCTTGATGAACTCAGAAAGTTCGAGAACGGTCATATTGGAGATAAATTCAACAACTTCTTCTTTGGTAACGGCCATGATAAGTCTCCTGATCTTTGGCTTTAGTGCAAATAATTCGATGGTTGCTTGCTATGCGGCGTTGGATTTCTGATCTTCGATGCCCTTGAGGGCATAAAGCAGACCACGCACCACGTTGGCGAACAGCGAAACAAAGTTGGTGGGCACGGCGTTCATGGTGCCGAGCAACTGACCGAGGAGCTGTTCCCTTCCGGGCAGCTTGGCCAGTGCGTCAATCTGGGCGGCATCCATAGCCTTGCCGTCCAGGCTGGCGCAGCGAAGCTCAAAGAGCTTGCTTTGCTTGGCAAAATCGCTGAGCGCCTTGGCCACCGCCACGGGGTCATCGAACCCAAAGGCTACGCCGCAGTTATCATGGAAATTATCCTTGATAGCGTTGTGCGTACCGTCGGTCAGAGCAATACGGGCAAGCGTGTTTTTAACGACGAGATATTCGCCGCCTGCATTACGCAGAGAAACGCGCAGGTTCGTCAGCTCTTCCACCGTCATGCCCTTGAAGTCCGTGATAACCGCAAAAGAAGCCTTGTCGGCGCGGGCCTTAACGGCTTCAATAATTACGGCTTTTCCAGACCTGTTCACGTGATACCTCTCACGTTCGGGGTTGCCAGGTGGAATGCCGAGCCAAAGAAGAAGTGTCTGGACAGGGTATTAAGAGCTTGCGCCCACCTGTCGTCTTCGACTCGAATTCCGTATCCTTAGACAGATTGTGGGCGCACTGACATACAGCGCGCCCACAGCCTTGAGAGCTTAGCCCTCAAGAAATTTTTTAACCTGAGTCATGTCAACCTTGAAGCCAGGGCCCATGGTGGTGGACACTGCCATGGAGAGCATGTAGCTGCCCTTGGCGGCGGAAGGCTTAAGGCGGTTCACGGCGTCAAGCAGGGCCTTGAGGTTGCCCAGAATCTTTTCGGGGCCAAAGGAGACCTTGCCAAGGGGGGCATGCAGCACGCCAGCCTTGTCAACCTTGAAGTCCACGCGACCGGCCTTAAGTTCGGTAACGGCCTTGGTCACATCAAAGGTGACGGAGCCGGTCTTGGCGTTGGGCATAAGGCCACGGGGGCCAAGCACGCGACCGATCTGGCCCACAAGAGCCATAACGTCGGGGGTAGCCACGGCGGCGTCAAATTCGAGCCAGCCTTCCTTGACCTTGGCGACCAGATCTTCGGCACCCACAACATCTGCACCGGCTTCACGGGCTTCTGCCTGCTTCTCGCCCTTACAGAACACGGCCACGCGAACGGTCTTGCCAAGCCCATGGGGCAGGGTCACAGCGCCGCGAACCATCTGGTCGGAATATTTGGGGTCAACGCCAAGGCGCACGGCCACGTCAACAGTTTCGTCAAATTTGGCAAAGGAAGCACCAAGCGATTTGCTGATGGCGTCTTCAATGCTGAAGCGGTCCTGAAGGTTGCTGCCTTCAAGCGCCTTGCGGAAATTCTTGCCATGTCTGGGCATGAGATAATCCTTTCGTTTTGCATCTCCTGCCGTACTTTGTCTTGCGCAAAGACGGCAGTACAATTGATTTCAACGATGGCTGCCAAGCATATTAAAGCTTTTGCAGCCGTAAGACCAATGTGCCGTATATGCAACGAGCGCCCTTGGGCGCTCACGGCTTTAAAATGGGCCTTACTTTACGTCAATGCCCATGCTGCGAGCGGTACCAGCGATGGACTTCACCGCAGACTCAATGCTTGCAGCATTCAGATCGGGCAGCTTCAGCTTGGCGATTTCTTCAATCTGCGCCATGCTCAGGCTACCAACCTTGTTACGGTTGGGTTCGCCGGAACCCTTTTCGATCTTGGCGGCTTTCATGATCAGCACCGAGGCCGGGGGGGTCTTGGTAATGAAGGTGAAAGAGCGGTCGGCGTACACGGTGATGACCACAGGAATGATCGTGCCCTTCTGTTCCATGGTGCGGGCATTGAATTCCTTGCAGAAACCCATGATGTTCAGGCCGTGCTGACCGAGGGCAGGACCAACCGGCGGCGAGGGGTTAGCCGCGCCAGCGGGGATCTGCAGTTTAATTTTGGCAACTTCTTTCTTGGCCATTTGAGTTATCCTTCATCGCTGCTCGCGCAGTTCAAGGCAAAGCCCTGTCGCGCGGGGGGCAAGTCATTAACCTTTGGATACCTGCACGAAATCCAGTTCCACAGGGGTCTGACGACCAAAAATGGAAACGGAAACGCGCAGTTTCCCCTTGTCGTAGTTGACGTCTTCCACAACGCCATTGAAGCCGCCAAACGGCCCTTCAATAACGCGTACTTCGTCGCCGCGGTCAAAGTTAAACTTGGGCCTTGGCGTTTCCTGGCGAGACTCCATCAGGGTGAGAATGCGCTGTGCTTCACTCTCACGCATTGGGGTAGGACGGTTTTTGCCGCCCACAAAGCCGGTGACCTTGGGGATGGACTGTACCAGATGCCAGGAAAGATCCGTCATGGTCATACGCACCATGACATACCCGGGATAGAACTTGCGCGTAGAGGTGCGCTGCTGTCCACCCTTGGTAGGTTCAATAACCTTTTCAGTGGGGACAACAACTTCCTCAATAAGCCCTTCATCCTGCCCGGTGCGGCGCAACTCGTTAATGGTCTTCTGCACACGCTGCTCGAAACCTGAGTAGGTGTGCACGATGTACCAGCGAGCCTTTTTGCAGAGCTCGGAAGTTTCGTCGATAACAGGGTCTTTCATATCGGCCTTCAGGACAATAGGGTCTTGATCAGGGAAGACAGACCAAAGTCCACCAGCCCCAGGATGACAGCCATCACGGCTACAAAGCCCAAAACGGCCAAGGTGGCTTTGCGCGTTTCCTGCAACGTAGGCCAGGTGACCTTGCGCAATTCGGCCTTGGCGTCCTCAACGTAGCGAGTAAACCGTACGACTGGATTCGGGCCTTTGTCCGCCTTAAGGTCGGCAGCTTGAGCTTGTTTTTTTGCCATGGTGTAATCCGGAGATAAAAAATGGCAGGGCAGGAGGGATTCGAACCCCCAACATGCGGTTTTGGAGACCGCCGCTCTAGCCGTTAGAGCTACTGCCCTGCACACCGTCCGGGGGGCTTATCGCCCCCCGGCGGAAGTTTATTTACCTGGTTTCGCGATGCAATGTGTGCTTCTTATCCCAGGGACAATACTTTTTCATTTCCAGCCGACCGGTAGTGTTTTTCTTGTTCTTCCGGGTGCTGTAGTTGCGGCGCTTGCACTCGGTGCAGGCCAGTATGATATTAATTCGCATATACTACTCGATGATTTCAGTCACCACGCCGGAGCCAACGGTGCGGCCGCCTTCACGAATGGCGAAGCGCAAACCGGATTCCATGGCGATGGGGGCGATGAGTTCAACGATAAACTGGGAGTTATCGCCAGGCATAACCATTTCCACGCCTTCGGGCAGGTTGATGATGCCGGTGATGTCAGTGGTACGGAAGTAGAACTGAGGACGGTAGCCAGAGAAGAACGGGGTATGACGGCCACCTTCTTCCTTGGAGAGAACGTACACTTCAGCCTTGAACTTCTTGTGGGGCGTGATGCTCTTGGGAGCGGCAAGAACCTGGCCGCGTTCCACGTCGTCACGCTTGGTGCCGCGAAGCAGGGCGCCGATGTTGTCGCCAGCCTGACCCTGGTCAAGCAGCTTGCGGAACATTTCCACGCCGGTGCAGATGGTCTTCTGGGTGGGCTTGATACCCACGATTTCCACTTCGTCGCTGACCTTCAGAATACCGCGTTCCACACGACCGGTAACAACAGTACCACGGCCAGAGATGGAGAACACGTCTTCGATGGGCATCAGGAAGGGCTTGTCGATGTCGCGCTGCGGTTCGGGGATGAAATCGTCGCAAGCCTGCAGAAGGTCAAGAATGCACTTGGCTTCGGGCGCGTCGGGGTTATCGCATTCCAGAGCCTTGAGGGCGGAACCGCGGATAACCGGAACGTCATCGCCGGGGAAGTCGTAGCTGGAGAGCAGTTCGCGAACTTCAAGTTCCACGAGTTCCAGCAGTTCTTCGTCGTCAACCAGGTCGCACTTGTTCAGGAACACCACGAGCTGGGGCACGCCGACCTGACGGGCAAGCAGGATGTGCTCACGGGTCTGGGGCATGGGGCCGTCGGTGGCGGCCACAACGATGATACCGCCGTCCATCTGAGCAGCGCCGGTGATCATGTTCTTGATGTAGTCGGCGTGGCCGGGGCAGTCAACGTGGGCGTAGTGGCGGTTGGCCGTTTCGTATTCCACGTGGGCGGTCGAAATGGTGATGCCGCGTTCCTTTTCTTCGGGGGCCTTGTCGATTTCGTCATACGAAATGAACTTGCCCGAACCCTTCAGGCCGGCGATCTTGGTGATGGCGGCGGTAAGGGTGGTCTTGCCATGGTCGATGTGGCCGATAGTGCCAATGTTTACATGGGGCTTTTTGCGTTCAAATTTTTCCTTGCCCATTGTACGTCTCCCTGGAGAAAAAAATGTTTGCGTTTTACCTGCGTTACTAAATTCTATTGAATTCGTAGAGCTGTAACGCCTGCTCCTCGCGTAACGGCTGCGGCAGTGGGATGTTCCGTTGGGCGGCCCGCTATCCGCATTCAGTCCCTGGACACCAGGGAACGTGCATTGGCGGACAAGATGACTGAGGGGAGGCGGATTCAGGCAGGATTTTGGAGCGGGAAACGGGATTCGAACCCGCGACCCTCAGCTTGGAAGGCTGATGCTCTAGCCGTTGAGCTATTCCCGCACGCTACCGTAGTTCCCCGACAGGCTTCCTGTCTCCTACAGCCAAGGCAGTTTATTCAAGCCAGCCACCAACCGTCCAGTATTTGGCGACGGAAAAGTGGTGGTGGAGGGGGGTGGATTTGAACCACCGAAGTCTTACGACGACAGATTTACAGTCTGTTCCCTTTGGCCACTCGGGAACCCCTCCAGACTTGCCGAAAAGTCGGAAAGTCCGACCTTCGTTCAGCTTCTTGTGGAGCTGGCGATGGGACTCGAACCCGCAACCTGCTGATTACAAATCAGCTGCTCTGCCAGTTGAGCTACGCCAGCGGCAACACAGCTTATTAGCGATTTTCACTCTGCTTGGCAAGCAAAAAATTCGCTTTGGCTCAAATTTTTTCAAATTACAGTGAGCCGTGTTGCTTTTTACCGTTTTTTGCGCTTTTGCGCGGAAACGATTTGGCCTTATAGCCCTTTCCTCGCCAATGTGCAACGGTTAAGTTGGGCAATATCCCGTTTATTTTCAATTTTTTTGAAAATTCCTGTGTCAGTCAACAGATCGCGCACGGCATCCGCCTGATTTGCGCCGTGTTCCAGCAAAACCCAACCGCCATTTTGCAATGCAATCGCGGCTGCATCCACGGCAGCTTTCAGATGGAACAGGCCGTTGTTTTCAGAAAACAGGGCACTGTGCGGTTCGTTGTGCAGCACCTCATCCATAACCATGTGCCGCTCTGCATCAGCTATATATGGCGGATTGCTCACAAGCAGACGCAGCGATTCCGGCTTGAGCGGCGGGGTACGCATGTCTGCCCGCAGCGCCGTGATGCGGCTGTCCACACAGTGCCGCTCCGCATTTTGCGCGGCAACGGCAATGGCATTGGGGCAGATATCCAGCAGAATACCACGCCAGCCGTGGCGCTCCGCCGCCAGAGTGATGCCGATGCAGCCCGTGCCAGTGCCCAGATCAGCAAAGCTGAGGCGCTCTTCCGGCAGCAGCTCCAGAGCATTGTCCACAATGAGTTCCGTTTCTGGTCTAGGGATGAGAGTGTGTGGCGTAACCGCAAAGTCGCGGCCATAAAATTCCTTGCGCCCGATGATTTGGGCCAGGGGTTGCCCCGTGGCCCGGCAGGCAACCAGCGCCAGAAACGCATTTTCTTCACTGGCAGTCAGCTCCCGCCCGGCCTCAAGAATGCAAAACAGGCGGGCAGAGCCGGAAGGATCGCCCTTGAACGTTTCGCGCGCCAGCACTTCTGCGCAAAGGCGGGGGCTGTCCACCCCCGCCTTTGTCAGTTGCTCAGTTGCGTTATCTATACATTGCTTGAGGCGCACGAATGTCAGGCTCCGGCTTCTGCGGGGCGCTTGGGCTTTCTGGCGCCAGCGGTTTTGCCTGTTTCCGTTCCCTTGGCAGCTACGCCTGTTGATTCTTCCACCTTGCTTTTGCCGCCCTTGCCCGTTGTGGAACTGCCGCGCCCGCCCTTGGTTTCAAACACGATGGGCAGCAGCTCGTCATAATGGTGCACAGGGTGCACGGTGATGCGCTTGAGCAGCTCCTTGGGCACATCCTCGAGGTCTTTGACGTTCTGGTGCGGGATGACCACATGCTTGAGGCCGCGCGTTACGCCCGCAAGGATTTTTTCCTTGATGCCGCCCACAGGCAGCACCCGGCCTTGCAGGGTGATCTCGCCGGTCATGCACAGGTCTGCGCGCACACGCCGCCCGCTCAGGGCGGAGATGAGGGCTGTGGTCAGCGTAACGCCAGCCGAAGGCCCGTCCTTGGGCGTCGCGCCCGCAGGCACGTGTACGTGCAGGTCGTATTGCGACACAAAGCCGGGGTCAACGCCAAGCTCTTCTGCGCGGCTGCGGATGTAGCTCAAGGCCGCCTGGGCGCTTTCCTTCATCACATCGCCAAGCTGCCCGGTGAGGGTAAGGCCGCCCTTGCCCTTCATGACCGTGGCTTCAACCGTCAGCACTTCACCACCAGCAGGCGTCCAGGCCAGGCCCAGAGCCATGCCGGGCATGAGCTTCTTTTCCATTTCATCTTCAATAAAGCGGGGCGCGCCCAGCAGCTTTTCCACATCGGGCACATCAACCATAAAGGGCGGTTTTTTGCCCTCGGCCTTGCGGCGGGCCAGTTTGCGGCAGATGGAGGAAAGCTCGCGTTCAAGGTTGCGCAATCCGGCTTCGCGTGTGTATTCGCGGATGATCTTTTCCAGGGCTTCTTCCGTCAGTTCCACATCCTTGGGTGCAAGGCCGTTGTCTTCCACCTTCTTGGGCAGCAGATGTTTGCGGGCGATCTGGGCCTTTTCCTGCAAGGTGTAACCGGGCAGGGAAATGACTTCCATACGGTCGCGCAGGGCCGCCGGGATAGTTTCCAGATGGTTGGCCGTGCAGAGGAACATAACCTTTGAAAGATCAAAGGGCACGTTCAGGTAGTGGTCGCTGAAAGTGTAGTTCTGTTCCGGATCAAGCACTTCCAGCAGGGCGGATGAGGGATCGCCCCTGAAATCCGCGCCCAGCTTGTCCACTTCGTCCAGCACGATAACGGGGTTGCGCGTACCGGCCTGCTTGAGGGCCTGAATGATGCGCCCCGGCATGGCACCGATGTAGGTGCGCCGATGCCCGCGTATTTCCGCCTCATCGTGCATGCCGCCCAGCGAAAGCCGCTGGAATTTGCGGCCCAGCGCCCGCGCAATGGAGCGCCCAAGCGAGGTTTTGCCCACGCCGGGAGGGCCCGCAAAGCAGAGGATCGGCCCCTTGGACTGCGGATTGAGTTTGCGCACGCTCAAAAATTCAAGGATGCGGTCCTTGATTTTGTCGAGCCCGCAGTGGTCGTCGTCAAGAATTTCCTTGGCGTGGACAATATCCAGCCTGTCGCGCGAGAGTTTTTTCCACGGTAGTTCCACCAGCCAGTCAAGGTAGGTGCGCACCACGTTGGCCTCGGAAGAATCGGCGTGCATGCCCGAAAGGCGGCGCAGCTGCTTGTCGGCTTCCTTGCGCACGTCCTTGGGCAGGCCTGCTTTTTCAAGGGCCTGCTTGAGGTTTTCAAGGTCTTCCTCGCCGTCTTCGCCTTTGTCGCCAAGTTCAGTGCGGATAGCCTTGAGCTGCTCGCGCAAAAAGTAATCCTTCTGCGCCTTGTCCATGCCCTCGCGGGCCGAACTCTGGATGCGAGCCTGCACGGTGGCGACTTCCACCTCGCGCTGCAACTGGGTGTTGACCAGCATGAGACGGTCAATGGGATTCTCCGCCTCGAGAATGCGCTGTGCATCGGCGGTTTTCATGCGCATATTTGCGGCGATAAGGTCGGCCAGGCGGCCCGGATCGTCCACGCCCTGCAAGACAGCAAGCACGTCTGGCGAGGAAAGACCGCGCAATGTCAGCACCTTTTCGCTCTGCTCGCGCACGGAGCGCAACAGGGCCTCCACAGTGGCGTCCACCACAGGGATTTGCTCGGGCAGGGTTTCGATGCGCGCTTCAAGGAAGGGCTCCACCTGACGGTAGCCCGTAACCCGTGCTCGGCTGACGCCCTGCACAAGAATTTTCACCCGCGAATCGGGCATCTTGAGCATGCGCATGACCTGCACCACGGTGCCAACCTCGTAGAGGTCTTCTGGCTTGGGATCTTCGGTGGATTCTTCTTTCTGCGCGCACACAAGCAGATGCCGCCCGTTCTTCAGGGCTGCGTCCACGGCCTGCACGGATTTGTCGCGCCCGATAAAGAGCGGCAGGATCATATAGTTGAAGATAACCACATCGCGCACTGGCAACACGGGCAGCGTGTCGGGAATGCTCTGCGCCGCCGTATTGAGGCTGCCCTCGTGATCCAGTGTTTCGGGCGCGTTCATTTCCGCCTTGTCCGTTTCGCTGTCGATGGCAGGTTCTGCCTCAGCGGGCCCTTCCTGATGCAGCAAAATGTCTTTTTCATTGATGTCAGCCATATATATTCTCCCCGACTGCTTTCGATTCAAATGCGTTGCGATTGCGTTATGCTGTAGCAGTCTCCATCAGTAACGATGACGTGATCCAGAAAGCGCAGCCCCATGCGGGGCGCCAGTCTTTGCAGTTCTTCTGTCAGCAGGCGGTCTTCCTGCGAAGGCCCCGGGTTGCCGCCGGGGTGGTTGTGTACCAGAATTATGCCGCTTGCCTTTCGGAACAGGGCCGCTTCAAGAACGTCCCTTGGGTAGATTGAAACTTCTGCAATGCCGCCTTTGCGCAGACGCTCCCAGGCCATAAGGCGGTTGCGCCTGTCTACCAGCGCCAGCCAGCATTCCTCGTGGGGGCTTGTGCCAAGCCGGGCCTGTGCCATGCGGGCCACGGCCTCCGGGGTTGCCAGAACTTCCTTTTGCCGCAGCTCTGCTGCGGCGTAGCGCGCCCGCGTTTCGCTCAAAACCCGCCATAAGGCCAGCAAGCCCGGCCCGAAACCAGGCACCTGCAATAACTCTTCGGGCCTTGCGTCCAGCGCCCCGCGAATGCTGCCAAACTTCTGTATCAGTTCCTTGGCGAGGGGCTTTGTGTCCTTGCGGGTCAAACCATAGCCCATCAGCAGCTCCAGCACTTCATAATCCGCCACTGCTGTGGGTTCCAGTTCCAGTCTTTGCCGCAGCCGTTCGCGATGCCCAAGGCTTGTGGGCGGGGTGGATGTTGGCTTTGCTGTCATAAAATAAGCAGTCTTGGAGGTTGCGCAAGGGGGCGGGCGGATAAAGGCGCATGCATCCCGCAAATCCTTAGCCGTTTTTTACGTGAGCGAAAATGATAAATGCAGGCCGCAATGAAATATGGGCAGCAATAAACGCACTTGCGCCGCTCAAGGCTGGCGCGGGAATGTTCTGCCCGGCGGATTGCGTCAGGCGCGGGTGCGGCCTGCGGCAAACAGGTCTGTCATGCGGGCCGCTAGATAGTCCAGGCTCTGGCTTGGCGATCGGCGGCCGCTCTTTACCTGCAACTCCGCATCCATAACAGTGGACATGCACTCCGCAAGCACTGCGGGGCCGAGCCGGGTTGCCAACTGTTTTTTGAAGGCGGCCTCGTTGGGATGCACGCGCACCTTTTCCCCTGCCCACAGTTGCCAGAGCAGGCGCAACTCGCGCGCCAGCAGGGCCAGCAAAGAAAACAGCAGGCTGTCGCCGTCCTGGCTGCGCGAAAGTTCTTTCCACACGGCGGTGAGGTTGCCCGCCTCCATGTGCCGGATGCAGTCAAAGACGTTGCACTCTGGATTCCACGAAGCCGTGGCGGTCATGGCCAGGGTAATGGTGCCCTGGTCGGGAACCTGATCCGCCCCGTGAGAATCTGCCTGTGATTTCTCCCGGGCAGCATCCTGCGCGGTATTGCGCAGCAGTTGCAGCTTGATCAGCTCATTTTCAATGGCCATGGCATCGGGCGGCACAGAGGCGCAGAACTGCTCCAGGGCGTCCTGTTCAAAGCGCAGTCCCATCTCGTGCGAGCGTTGCAACACGTGCTTTTTGACCGCTCGTTCGTTGAGGCCGTCCTGCCGCCATATCCAGCCCTGCTGATCGGCAAAGGCCATGCAGCGCAACTTGGCAATATGCGCGGGAATTTTGGGCTGACCTTTGTCCCAGGCCACTTCCATACAAAAAAAGGGCCAGCACTGTTCTGAGGGCCGGGCCAGCGCATGCGAAACCTTTTTCCACACCGCTGCGGGCCACAGGTTGGCCTGCCGCACTACCAGCACACGCGGCGCGCCGAACAGGCCTTGCAGCGTAAGCTGCTCCCAGAAGCGCGGCGAGGGTTCCTCGTCGCCCCAGTAGACGTGCCGTTCCCACTGTCCGCTGGCGGGCGGAAAGGAAGAAAGCAGCTGCTCCATGCGCGCGCGCAGCAACTGCCCGTCAGGGCATACAAGAAAACTGAATCCGGGATGTGCCGCGCTCATGATATTCCGTGGTTCTGAAAATTGATAAAAAAAAGACTGCCGTAGCAGCCTTGGGATAAATCCCGCCCGGAATAAAACCCGCCTCGGAATAAATTCCGTAAATTCAGGTTTGTCATCTGGTAAAACTGCCAACGCAGTCAGTATAGGTACAAAAGGGGGAACGGGGAAGGGGTATACAGGCGGAAGGGGCGTTTTTCATCTGCGAAAAACAGCCCCTTCCACCATGATAATCAATTAGTTGGCAACGATGTTGACCAGTTTGCCGGGAACCACCACCACCTTGCGCACGGTCAGGCCGTCAATGTGGCGCTGCACGGAGGAATCAGCCAGTGCGGCCTGTTCCATGGCGGCTTTGTCCGCGGCTGCGGGAATCTGCACCGTGCCGCGCAGCTTGCCGTTGACCTGAAGGGCCACGGTGAGCATGTCCTGAACGGTAGCGGCATCGTCCCACTTGGGCAGAAGCTCGCTGGCAAGCTGGGTGCCGTGCCCCAGGTGCTGCCAGAGTTCTTCGCAAACATGGGGCGTGATGGACGAAAGCAACGTAAGCACGGAGGCCATGGCCGAAGAGAACACGCGGCGATCGCCTTCTGTGACGCCGAGCTTTTCGCGCGAAAGATACATGGCGTTGACCAGCTCCATAACGGCGGCAATGGCCGTGTTGAACTGGAAGCGGTCGCCCATGTCTTCGCTGCATTTCTTGACCGTAAGGTGTTCGCGGCGGCGCAGGTCGCGGGCTTCCTCGCTCTGAGCGTCCTCAGCCGTGGACTGGCAGGCCTTGAGGGGCAGCAGACGGTCTTTTTCTTCATCAAAAAGACGCCACACGCGGCCAATAAAGCGCGACGCGCCTTCAATGCCCGAGTCCGACCAGTCAAAGTCGCGCTCGGCGGGCGCGGCAAAGAGGCAGAACAGCCGCACCGTATCCGCGCCGTACTTGGCGATCATGTCGGAAGGCGCGACCACGTTGCCCTTGGATTTGGACATTTTGCTGCCGTCTTTCAGCACCATGCCCTGAGTGAGCAGGTTGGCGAAAGGCTCATTGAGCTCGGCAGGGAAAAAGCCCAGATCGCGCAGCACCTTGGTGAAAAAGCGCGAGTAGAGCAGGTGCAGAATGGCGTGCTCCACGCCGCCGATGTACTGGTCAACGGGCAGCCAGTACTTGAGGGCCTCCGCGTCAAAGGGGCCGTCTTCCTTGCGGGCGCTGGTGTAGCGGGCGAAATACCACGAAGACTCCACAAAGGTATCCATGGTATCTGTTTCGCGTCGGGCCGTACCACCGCACTTGGGGCAGGTGCACGAGGCGAATTCCGGTGTTTCCGGCAGGGGAGAGCGCCCGTCTTCGCGGATTTTCACGTCCATGGGCAGCAGCACGGGCAATTTTTCTTCCTTTTCAGGCACCACGCCGCACTTGTCGCAGTAAATGACGGGGATGGGCGCGCCCCAGTAGCGCTGGCGCGAAATATTCCAGTCGCGCAGGCGGAACTGCGTGGTGGCCTTGCCCTTGCCTTCCTTTTCCAGCGCCTGCGCCACGGCTTTTTTACCGTCTTCGTTGGCGGTGCCGTCAAAGGGGCCGGAATTAACCATGAAACCTTCAGCGGTGTACGCTTCGGTCATGGTTTCAGGAGCAATCTGCTCATCCTTGGGGCTGATGACCACGCGCACGGGCAGATTGTATTTACGGGCAAATTCAAAATCGCGCTGGTCGTGGGCGGGAACGCCCATAACCGCGCCAGTGCCGTAATCGGCCAGAACAAAATTGCCCAGCCACAGCGGCACACGCTGCCCGGTAAAGGGATGCACGGCGTAGGCGCCGGTGAAGATGCCTTCTTTTTCCAGCGAATCAGACTGGCGGTCGATGCGGTCCATATTGCGGATGCGCTCAACAAAAGCGCGCACTTCATCGGCTTTTTCGTAGCCTTCAATGAGCTTTTCCACCAGCGGATGCTCGGGGGCCAGCGTCATGAAGGTCACGCCAAAGAGCGTGTCGGGCCGCGTGGTGAACACGTCTATGCCCGTGACGCCTTCTGCCTTGAGGGCCGCGTTTTCCAGACCAAAAGTGATGGCCGCGCCTGTGGATTTGCCAATCCAGTTGCGCTGCATGGCGATAACGCGGTCGGGCCAGTCGCCTTCAAGGCTTTGCAGGTCTTGCAGCAGTTCATCGCCGTAAGCCGTGATCTTGAGGAACCACTGGGTCAGATCCTTCTGCTCCACGCGGCTGTCGCAACGCCAGCAAAGGCCATCGACTACCTGCTCGTTGGCGAGAACCGTGTGGCACGAGGGGCACCAGTTCTGCGCCGCCTTTTTGCGGTACACGAGCCCTTTTTCCAGCAGGCGCAAAAAGAACATCTGCTCCCAGCGGTAGTACTCGGGGCGGCAGGTGGCGATTTCGCGATCCCAGTCGTAGGAATAGCCAAGGCGTTTCAACTGCGCCCGCATGTTGTCTATGTTGGCGTATGTCCACTTGGCGGGGTGGGTATTGTTTTTGATGGCCGCGTTTTCCGCAGGCAGACCAAAGGCGTCCCACCCCATGGGATGCAAGACGTTGAAGCCCAGCATGCGCTTGCTGCGCGCCACCACATCGCCGATGGCATAGTTGCGCACATGGCCCATGTGGATATTGCCCGAAGGATAGGGGAACATTTCAAGCACATAATACTTGGGCTTGTTGCTCTTGTGGGTGCAGGCAAAAGCGTTTTCGGCCTGCCAGCGAGACTGCCACTTTTCTTCGATAGCTTGCGGATTATAGCGTTCGTGCGTCATGGGGCTTTACCGGATTACTCGGATATGGTTGAAGGATCGGCAGCGGGCCGGGAGATTCCGCCGGTTTCCAGAGCCTTGGCCACGGCATCAAGAATGCCGTTGATAAAGCTTTTGGCGTTGCCTTCGCCAAACTGGCGGCTGAGTTCCAGCGCCTCGTTGATGGCAACCTTGGGCGGCACATCACTACGGTACATGATTTCAAAAACGGCAAGGCGCAGCAGGGTCAGTTCTACACGACCCATGCGGTCAACGCGCCAGTTGCGAGAAAAATTGGTGATGGCTGCGTCCAGCTCGTCGCTCTTGCTCCATACGCCTGCCACCAGTTCCCAGGCAAAACCAGAGGGATGGCTGGGCGGTTCCTGACCTTCCCAACGGGCAAGATAGTCAGGAGAAATGCGAAAAAAGCGCCGCAGATCGTCAATATCACGGGCCGGGGTGAAGGAAAGGCCGTACAGAATCTGAAAGGCCAGTTCGCGTTCGCCGCGGCGTGTAGCTGATTTGGCTTTTGCCATGGGTTACAACTGCTCCATAACGCGGATGGTTTCCAGCATGGCTGCCGCTGCTTCCACGCCCTTGTTGCCGCCCTTGGAACCTGCGCGTTCAATGGCCTGTTCAATGGTGTCGCAGGTCAGCAGGCCAAAGCCGATGGGAACGCCGGAATGCATCATGGCCTGGGCAATGCCCTTGCTGGCCTCGGCGCACACGTAGTCAAAGTGGGGGGTGCCGCCGCGAATAACCGCGCCAAGCGCCAACACGCCGTCATACTTGCCGGAATTGACCAGCTTTTGGCAGACCAGCGGCATTTCAAATGCGCCGGGAATGCGCACAATGGTGATGTTGGCGGTATCAAGTCCGTGACGTTCCAGATAGTCCTGCGCGCCGCCCACAAGGCGATCTACGATAAAATCGTTGAAACGGGTGGCCACAATGGCGATTTTGAGGCCCTTGGCGTCCAACTGTCCGGCGATGGTGGTAACAGTGCTCATGGCAACTCCTTGGCGCGTTTGCGCAACTGCCCGCGCTAACGCGTTTTTTGTAATATTTCTGTAAGCGGAAATGTTCAGATAAAGCCGTTGCGCAAGAGCATCTCGCGGCTTAACCCGCTGGTCTGGGTGGCGGCAGTATGCTCTGCCGCGCTCTTGCCGCCGGGAGCCCAGGCCCCCAAAAGGCTGCGTACATATTTGCCGATGAGGTCGGTTTCCATATTCACCAGAGTTCCCGGCCGCCAGTTGCGCATGGTGGTGCGCTTCTGCGTATCGGGAATGATGTTGACCTCAAGAAAATCAGGCCCGCAATCATTGATGGTAAGGCTGATGCCGTCAAGGGCCACGGAGCCCTTGGCAATGACCTCCACCCCGTATTCCTTGGGAAAGGCAAGGCGGCAGCACAGCGACTGGCCCGCGCCCGTAACGCTGCGCACCGTGGCAAGGCAATCCACATGCCCGCTCACCAGATGCCCGCCAAGGCGGTCGCCCAGGGCCAGTGCCCGCTCCATGTTCACGCTGTCGCCGGTTTTGAGCCTGCCCAGCGTGGTGCGCGAGAGGGTTTCTGTGGAGGCATAGGCTGTGAACACGCCTTCGCCGTGGCTTTCCACCGAAAGGCATGCGCCGTTGACGGCAATGGATTCGCCATCGACTATGGAATTCAGATTGAACAGGGGGCGCAGGGTGAACCTGCGTTCCGTGCCGGTGTCGCGCAGGGCGAGAACCTCTCCCTGGCCCTGAATAATGCCGGTGAACATGCCGCCCGCCTATGCCCTGACGGCTTCAAGAGGCCGCAGGTGGATGTGTATATCTTCGCCGCACAGGTGCGTATTGCTCACGCGCATGCGCAGGGCGTCTTCCAGGCTCAGGGGCGCGCGACCGGAAAAGAGCGGCAGGGCGTCTTCGTCGCCCAGAATCATAGGCGCAAGGTGCAGACGGAAGTCGTCCACAAGGCCCGCTTCCAGCAGGCTCAGGGCCAGATGCCCGCCGCCCTCGCAAAGCATGTAGGGGCAGTTTAGTTCTTCCCACACTGCGCGCAGCAGATTGGGAAAGTCCGGCCCACCGTGCATGCCGGGGCCAAGCGCCAGAACTCTCACGCCGATGTCGCGCAGGGCCTTGGCCGTGGTGGAGGCCGCCGCAGCGGGCGAAACCATAAAAACGGTCTGTTCCGGGCGGTCTTTCAGCAGGTGAAAATCCGCATCTGGCTGGGGCAGGCGTGAGGTAAGCACACAGGCCAGGGGTTGCGGCCCGGCATTTTCGCCCCGCACGGTCAGCTGTGGGTTATCGGTGCGAAAGGTGCCACCGCCCACAAGAATTGCGCCGCCGCACAGGCCAATGCCCGCGCGCAGCTCCTGCACTTCTTCTCTGGATTTATCGCAGCTTATCCATTTGGACTGGCCCTTGCGGGTGGCGATGCGTCCGTCAAGGGTGGCGGCCATTTTCAGCATTACATAGGGGCGCTTGTGCTGCTGCCAGATCAGAAAATCGGCCACAAGGTCGCGGCATTCCTGCTCGCAGACGCCTTCAATCACTTCAACGCCGCTTTCGCGCAGCTGGCAAGCGCCGCCGCAAGCAACAGGATTGGGATCAGCAAGGCCCACGACCACCTTTTTGATGCCCGCAGCCTTGATGGCCTCGGTGCAAGGGGGTGTTTTGCCCTGATGGCAGCACGGTTCAAGTGTGACAACCAGGGTGCACTCCGCCGGATTTATGCCGCGCGAGGCCGCATCCTTGATGCAGTCCACTTCTGCATGATCCTCTCCGGCGGCGTGGTGCCAGCCCCGAGCCACAATCTGCCCATCGCGCACCAGCACCGCCCCCACCGTGGGGTTGGGGCAGGCATGCCATCGACCTTTTTCTGCAAGACCAATGGCTTCACGCATAAAGGGAACAAAATCCAGTTCAGACATGGTAGTCTACTCCGGCTTGGGCGCTGATAACAGGCGGTGCAAAATCCAGCTTTTCCGCAATGACCCCGGCTTCCTTGAGCATTTGCTCCGCAAGCTCGTCAGGGTAATATTCCGCATAATAAATGTGGCGTATGCCGCAATTTATCAACATCTTGCTGCACAACACGCAAGGATGCGTCGTGCAATAAATCTCTGCGCCACTGATATTGATGCCATGCACGGCAGCCTGAATAATGACATTCTGCTCCGCATGCAGGCCTCGGCATATCTCGTGCCTCTGCCCCGAAGGAATGCCCAGTTGCTCTCGCAGGCACCCCACCTCAAGACAGTGCGGAACCCCCGCCGGAGCCCCGTTGTACCCCGTGGCTAAAATGCGCTTGTCCTTAACCGCCACCGCACCCACCTTGCGCCGCGTACACGTAGAACGCCCGCTCACCAGGTACGTGATGTTCATAAAATATTCCGGCCACGGCATTCGCTGCATAACACACCCGTATGTTGATTGGTGGTAGTGTACAGGCGGCTGGTGAAAATGCCAAGTTGCCTGTCGGGCTATTTTGCCGTGATGCTGCGTCAGGCAGCACTTGCGGTTCCGGTCGCGTACCAGAAGAGTACGCTCCCATCACCGCGCCCTTGCCTTCCTTGCCTGACGTCAAAATATCCGCGACAGACAGGGTTGGGGCTATTTTGCCGTGATGCTGCGTCAGGCAGCACTTGCGGTTCCGGTCGCCAGCGGCATCGCCGGTGCATTCCTGCTGCGAAACAGCTGTTTTTATCTGCCTGTCTGCGCAAGGCAAAGCCCCTGTTTTTCTCAAAACCGGGGCTTTGTCAAAGGGGGCGCAGCCCCTCTATGATTATATCTGGCGGTTTTTCCGGCACCAGCCCCGAAGTTGCCAGCGGGGCCGAGGCGTCAGAAAAACCGCCGGAAAATCAGCCCGTTACCAGGCGAATAGCGGGAACTGGCGGGCAAATTCCTCAACGTTCTTGCTGATTTTTGCCAAGGCGGCTTCGTCGGTGCGCTTTTCAATGGCTTCGACAATAAACGCGCCCACGGTGCGCATGTCGTCTTCCTTCATGCCGCGCGTGGTAAGGGCAGCCGTGCCGAGGCGCACGCCCGAGGTAACAAAGGGCGAGCGGGTTTCAAAGGGCACGGTGTTCTTGTTGACGGTGATACCCGCCAGATCAAGAGCGTGTTCCGCATCCTTGCCCGTGATGTCCTTGTTGGTCAGGTCAACCAGCATGAGGTGGTTGTCCGTACCGCCAGAAACCAGATCGTACCCGGCGTCCATCAGGAACTTGGCCAGTACGGCGGCGTTGGTGACAACGCGCTGCTGGTAAACCTTGAAGGCGGGGCGCAGGGCTTCGCCAAAAGCTACAGCCTTGGCCGCAATGACGTGCATGAGGGGGCCGCCCTGAATGCCGGGAAAAATCTGGCTATTCAGGGTTTTGCCCATGTCTTCAGTAGAAAGAATCATGCCGCCACGGGGGCCGCGCAGTGTTTTGTGTGTGGTCGTGGTGGTGATGTGGGCGTAAGAAAGCGGACTCTGGTGCAGACCGGCGGCCACAAGGCCAGCGATGTGCGCCATATCCACCACCAGCTTGGCGCCGACTTCGTCAGCGATCTCGCGGAAGCGGGCAAAGTCGATGGCGCGGGGGTAGGCGCTTGCACCAGCAACAATGGCGTTGGGCTTGTGCTCGCGCGCCAGGGCGGCGACTTCGTCATAGTCGATGCGGCCCGTCTCGCGCTGCACGCCGTAGGAAACAATATTGAACAGCCGGCCAGAAAAGTTCACCGGGCTGCCGTGGGTAAGGTGCCCGCCGTGCGAAAGGTTCATGCCAAGAATGGTGTCGCCGGGCTTCATAAAAGCAAGGTAGGCAGCCATGTTGGCCTGCGAGCCGGAGTGCGGCTGCACGTTCACGTATTCGCAATTGAAAAGCTGCTTGGCGCGATCCTGAGCCAGGGTCTCGGCGATATCCACATATTCGCAGCCACCGTAGTAGCGCTTACCGGGATAGCCTTCGGCGTACTTGTGGGTCAGCACGCTGCCCTGAGCTTCGCGCACGGCGCGGGAAACAAAGTTTTCAGAAGCGATGAGCTCAAGTTTGCTCATCTGACGGTTGGATTCAAGCGTGATGGCTCGCGCCAGTTCCGGGTCTTGCAGCAGGATTTCGTCCATGACGTCGCATCCTTTTGAAATGTTCTGCCCGCCACAACGGCGGGCAGATGATTATCAAACGGGGAGGGCAGAGGCCGAGTAAAAACTGTCGGCTACTGTTGCCACTTCTTGAAGATCACGCTGGCGTTGGTGCCGCCAAAGCCGAAGGAGTTGCACATGGCGTATTCGCAGGCGATGCGCTCGGAACCGTCGGCCATGTAATCGAGATCACATGCGGGATCGGGGTTTTCAAGGTTAATGGTGCCAGGCAGTATTTCGTCATGCAGGGCAAGGGCCGTGAAGACGGATTCAATACCGCCAGCCGCGCCGAGCAGATGCCCGGTCATGGATTTGGTGGCCGAAATTTTGACCTTCTTGGCATGCGTGCCAAAAACGATCTTGATGGCCTTGGTTTCCGTGCTGTCGTTCAGCATGGTGGACGTGGCGTGGGCATTGATGTGGCCAATGGCCGAAGCATCGATGCCAGCTTCGCGCAGGGCGTTCTGCATGGCGCGGGCCATGCCTTCGCCATCGTCGCGGGGCGCGGTCATGTGGTAGGCATCGCCAGACGCGCCGTAACCCACCATTTCCGCATAAATTTTGGCACCGCGCGCCTGCGCGGATTCCAGCGTTTCCAGCAGCAGCAGGCCAGCGCCTTCGCCGATGACAAAGCCATCGCGGTTGGCGGCAAAAGGCCGGGATGCGCGGGAAGGCTCATCGTTGAACTGGGTCGAGAGGGCCTTGAGAGCCGTAAATCCGGCCACGCCAAGAGGTGTAACCGTGGCCTCAACACCGCCGGAAATAACAGCGGTCGCGCGGCCCAGAACCATTTCGCTGTAGGCGGTGCCTAGAGCGTGAATGGCAGAGGCGCAGGCCGTTGTGGTGACGATGTTCGAACCCTTGGCGCCGGTGAAGATGGAAATCTGTCCCGGCCCCATGTTGGAAATCAGCATGGGGATCATGAAGGGCGAAATTTTGTGGGGGCCGGATTCCAGCAGCTTGGCGTGGTAGGTTTCGATGGTGTGCAGACCGCCCAGGCCGATACCGAGGATCACGCCCGTATCGTAGGCGTTGGCATCGGTGATTTCGTACTTGGCGTCTTCAAGCAGCATCTTGGCAGAGGCCACAGCAAACTGGGTGAAGCGATCCATACGCCGGGCCTGCTTCATCGGCATATAGTCTTCGGCGACAAAGTTTTTCACTTCACCGGCAATGCGGGAATCGTAGGCGGAGGCGTCAAAAAGCGTGATGGGCGCGATGCCCGACTCGCCTGCGAGCAGTTTTTTCCAGGTGCTCTCAATATCATTGGCGAGGGGCGTAACGCCGCCTATGCCGGTGATTACTACGCGGGGACGGGTCATGCATGCTCCTTTGAGGCGGGGGGGCAGCCCCCCCCCGCGCTGCATATACTATAACAAGCTCTGTTACTGCTTGTTTTCGATGTAGCTGATGGCATCCTGAACTTTCAGGATCTTTTGGGCGTCGTCGTCGGCGATTTCGATGTCGAATTCTTCTTCCATGGCCATGATCAGTTCGGTCAGGTCAAGGGAGTCGGCACCGAGGTCTTCCACAAAGGAAGCAGCGGGCTTCACTTCTTCAGCGGTCACGCCGAGCTGGTCAATGATGATTTTTGTAACTTTTTCAGTAACGTCAGACATGGTATCCTCCAGATAAATTAGTGGTCTGCTTAACCCCGGCCCTGGCCGGGTGTCTTCCGTAGTAAATGCCTAGCAGTACATGCCGCCGTTCACCCCCAGCACCTGCCCGGTGATGTAGGCCGCCTTGTCCGAAGCAAGAAAAGCCACGGCCTCTGCCACATCTTCGGCGCTGCCCATGCGTCTGAGCGGGATGCTGTCTGTGTAGCTCGCCCGCACGTCGTCATTGAGTGTTGCGGTCATGTCCGTTTCGATAAAACCCGGCGTTACGGCGTTAACCGTAATCTGGCGGGCGGCCAGTTCTTTGGCGCAGGACTTGGTAAGCCCCAGCAGAGCGGCTTTGGCCGAAGCGTAGTTGGCCTGCCCCGCGTTGCCCATCTGCCCCACCACGGAAGAAATATTAACAATGCGCCCCTTGCGGGACTTGCTCATGATTTTTGCGGCTTCGCGCGTGCAGACGAACGCGCCGCGAAGGTTGACGGCAATTACGCGGTCGAAGTCTTCGTCCTTCATGCGTATAAGAACGCCGTCCTTGGTGATGCCAGCATTATTGACCAGCACCGCCAGATCAACGTTGTCTTTGATCTGGGTTGCGAAAAAGTCGGTCACAGCCTCGCTGTTGCTGACATCAAGTGCAAAGGCCTTGGCCTTGCCGCCAGCGGCGCAGATGTCGGCAGCGACTTTTTCCGCTTCTTCGGGTTTGCTGACATAGGTGAGAAATACCTGAAAGCCGTCACGGGCAAGGGTCTGGGCAATGGCCCGGCCAATGCCGCGCGAACCGCCGGTAACCAGGGCTGTCGGCAGTCCGGCTGCAGGGGAGGATTGCGCTGTGCTCATGCTTATATCGCCTTTGTCTGAGTCCTGTAAAAAAAAGGAGACCGTATCCCTTGGATCGCCTTTTTGCGTTATTTGGGCAGCGGCGCTGCCCGGCTTACGGCCTGGCCTGACTGAAATTCAGTATACATGACGCTGTGCTGCGGGGCAATCCCGCAGGCGCATTGCCTCAAAAGCGTAACAATGCGGCGCCCCAGGTAAGGCCTGCGCCAAAAGCCGTCATAAGAACGCGGCTGCCGGGGCGAATGCGGCCTTGGGCACGAGCTTCGCTCAGTGCCAGGGGAATGGAGGCGGAAGATGTGTTGCCGTATTTTTCCACATTGGTGAACACGCGATCGCCCGTCAATTCAAGGCGGCTGCCCACGGCTTCAATGATGCGCATGTTTGCCTGATGCGGCACCAGCAGGTCCACATCTGCGCCCGAAAGGCCGTTGCGCGCGAGTACTTCCTCGCACACGTGCACCATGTTGCGCACAGCATGCTTGTATGTTTCGCGGCCCTGCATGGTGATGAAAAAGTCTTCACCAACAGGTTCGCCAAGGCCATACTGGCAGCGGGTGCCGCCGCCGACCACAATAAGGTCGCGCTGCACGCCGTCGCTGTGGCAAACCACGTCTTCAACACAAGACATGGCATTGTTGGAAGCGCTGCTCACAATGCAGGCCGTGGCCGCATCGCCAAAAAGCACGCACGTGGAACGGTCTGCCCAGTTTACGCGGCGGGTAAGCGCCTCTGTGCAGACAAAAAGAATTTTGGCGTCAGGATCCTGCGCCAGCAGGGCACGGCAGATGGAAAGCCCGTACAGAAAGCCGGAGCAAGCCGCGCTGATGTCAAAGGCCATGACCTTGCCCGCGCCCAGCTGCCCGGCAATGATGCAGGCCACGGAGGGAGAGAGCATGTCAGGGGTGCAGGTCGCGCCCACTATATGGGTGAGTTCCCCTGCGTCCATTCCGGCTTCCACAAGCGCCTTACGGGCGGCCTTAAGGCCGAGATCCGAGGCGTTTTCCGCATCGTCCAGCCTGTGGCGCTGTTTGATGCCGGTACGGGAAACAATCCATTCGTCATTGGTGTCCACCACCTTGGCGAGATCGCTATTGGTCAGCACCGTATCCGGCACATAGGCGCTCAAGGCGAGCAGATGACAAAGTGGATTCATAGAAATACCGTATAGTTATATAGCGCGGGAGAAACGTGTGAGTTCCTCGTTGGCAAGAATGGTTTCACCGAGGCGACTGTTGGTTCCCTTGCGCACAAAGGTCCCGCTCATCTTGATGGCGTTTGTCATGGCCTTGGCGCTGGAGCGCCCGTGACAGACAATGGCCAGGCCCTGAAGGCCCAGCAGGGGAGCGCCGCCGTATTCTGCATAGTCAATGGTGCGGGCAAAGCGTTTGAAAGCACCTTTGGCCAGCATGCCGCCAATAGCGGGCAACACGCCGGACGTAAACACCTTCTTGAGCATGCGCACCAGAGAGGTCGCCAGCCCCTCGCTCATCTTAACGACCACGTTACCGACAAAACCATCGCAGACAACTACGTCGATATTGCCGATAAAGATGTCGCGCCCTTCTGCATTGCCCGCGAAGTTGAGGTTCTGGGCCATTTTAAGCAGGTCGTAGGCTTCCTTGACCTGACTGTTGCCCTTGCCCTCTTCTTCGCCAATGCTGAGGATGCTCACACGCGGGGAGGCATAGCCCAGCAGGTCCCGGGCAAACGCATCGCCCATGAGGCCAAACTGGAACAGATGATAGGGGCGGCAATCCACATTTGCTCCCACATCAAGCACGACCACGGGATTTTTTTCCGTGGGCAGCAAGGTGGCAAGAGCAGGACGCTCCACCCCGGGCAAACGCCCCATGATGAACATGCCGCAAGCCACCGTAGCGCCGGAATGCCCGGCGCTGACAACAGCATCCGCCGCGCCATCCTTGACCTGACGGCAGGCCACCTGGATGGACGCGTTTTTCTTGCGGCGCAGAATGTCCGAAGGCTTTTCATTCATATGCACCACATCATCGGCCTGAACTATGTCGAAATGCACATTGGTAAGATCGAGCTTTTCGAGCTCGGCCTCCAGCTTGGGGGTGTCGCCCACAAGCTGGACATGCAGATCATAAAGCCTTGCAGCTTCTATAGCTCCCGGCACAACCACAGAGGGGCCAAAGTCCCCGCCCATGGCGTCCACGGCAATGATGGGGCGCTCGTTCATTATTCGTTTTCGCTTTTGGCGATCACCTGGCGGCCTTTGTAGGTACCGCAGTTGGGGCACACGCTGTGCGGAACGGTGGGTTCGCCGCAGGAGCAGTAGATAACGGCAGGCACGGCCACACGATCATGGGAGCGGCGCATGCCCTTGCGGGAACGAGATTTCTTGTTTTGCTGAACGGCCATGGTAGTCTCCTTTTCCTGTCTTGCGGAATGTTTGTGCGGGGTTGGGCGGCTTGGCGCACATGCCCGCCCGCAAGACACAGCAGATTAGTAAAAAAAATTGTGATTGTCTAGTTTTTGTGCAGAGCAAGGCCGCGCAATGCCGCCATGCGGGGGTCGCCTTCTTCTTCTGTGCAGGCGCACATGCCTTCATTAAGATTAACCCCGCATCCGGCGCACATGCCCTTGCAATTTTCCCGACAAAGGGGTGTCGGGGGCAAGGCCAACATGAATTCTTCCCAGCAAATGGCGGCAAGATCCAGCATGGGAGAGTTGCGTTCAAACACGATGCGGCCTTCGGTCACGCCATCCATATCGGGTATGGGGGCGTAATTTTTTTCTTCGTCTTCATCATCGCTGCCGCCAGGAAGACTCTCAAAATCTTCAAAGCGCGCGGCAATGGTTTCGGTGGAATCTTCCGCGCAACGGCTGCAAGGCAGAACAACTTCTCCCTCAAGCGTGCCGCGCACTAGCCAACCGCCGTCCGTGGGCAAAACCAGAATGCGTGCGCACAGTGGTTTGCTCACGTGGCACTCCAGGTGGAATTCCTCCATGGGCTCCTGCCAGATGGCGGGGTCGTCCAGAGTAAATTCCTTGCCCTCGGGGGAAAGGTCATTGAGAGAAATACGATAGTTCTGCATGTGATACCTCGAAAGTCGGACTTCATACCTTTGCTGGTCAATCATGTCAATACATATTGTCAAGCGGCGTCGCAAGCCCTTCTGCGGCGCAGACCAAGCGAGTTGCCTGGGCAAGGATTTTGTCGTTTCCCGGTCGGGTCAGGCGCGATCCCGTGAGGTAGAGGGCCACAGTCAGCGGTTTGTTTTTGCCATTGCGGGCCTTGGCTGCTTGCTCGGGATTGCTCGGCGGCAACAGTAAGCCCACATCGTTGGCGGTGCCGTTTTCTCCGCTGCCGCTTCTGTGCGCCGAGCGCCAGCCCTGGGGCGCTCCAGCGGGGATGCGCCCGGCCCCTGTTGCGCAGCCCAGCATCCAGTCTGTCAGCTGTTTTTTTGCTGGCACTTTCAGCAGATTGCCGCAGAGCAGGCCGTTCAGGGTGCGGCACATGGCAAGGGGCGTTGTGGTGTCGCGCGCATCGCCGGGAATGGCCGTGTTCAGCTTTACTTCCCAGCGGTCAAGGCGAAAAGTAGTGTCGCCAAAGCTGCGGGCAATGGAGGTCAGGCCCTCAGGGCCGCCCAACTGGGCAAGCACAAGGTTGGCAGCCGTATTGTCACTGTGTTGGAGCATGGCCGCGCACAGCTCTGTTACAGTCATGCCGTGTTCAAGGTGCTTTTCCGAAACGGGCGACCAGGGCTGGATGTCGCTTTTGGCAAAATGGATTCTCTGTTCAAGAATATCCGGTTTGTCCCGCAGAACGGCTGCAGCCGCCAGCACTTTGAAGGTACTGCACATGGGGAAGCGTTCGTTCCCACGGTACGACAAAACCTTGCCCCCATCGCTGACGCTGGCTGCCACGCCGAGCCTGCCGCCGCTTGACGCCTCAAGCTCGGCCAGCATTTTTTGCAGGTCTTTTGCGCTGATTTCGGGGCTGGCAGCGGCCAGCGCGCAATTGATGACAGGCGCGCCCATCACGGCCCCAAACATGGCAACCGGCAGGGCGCAAAGACCGGCCAGAACAGCGCGGCGAGAGTAGCGGGAGCGTGAATTCATCAGCGTACCTGTAAAGTTATAAACGAGCGGCCCGCGTTACGCATCAGCGCCCGGTGAGCAGCAGGGCAGAAGCCAGCCCCACAAACACGCAGCCCGCCACGCGCTGCATCATGATCTGCCCGCGCTTTGAACGGTTGAACCATACGGCCAGACGGCCCCCAAGGGCGGCCACAGTCCAGAAAACCACGATGGTAGCCAGCATGAAGAGCCCGCCGAGGCTCAACACCTGCAAGGCCACGCTGCCGCGAGCGGGGTCGCAAAACTGCGGCAAAAAGGCCAGAAAAAAGAGTGAAACCTTGGGGTTGGTGACGTTCATCACTATTCCCCGGCGATAGAGCGTCATGTAGCCGGGGAAGTTGCTGCCAGTGCTGCTGGCGGCTCCATCTGCCACATCGGTTGTGGATGCCCCGGCGCGAAACGAGAGCCAGGCAAGCCACAGCAGATAGCCCGCGCCCGCTACTTTGAGCAGGGTAAAGGCCAGAGCCGAGGTCTGAAAAATGGCGGCAACGCCCAGCGCAACTGCCGTAGTGTGAACACACAGGCCCGTAACAAGCCCTAACGTGGTGATTATGCCAGCGCCAACACCAAAAAGAGCTGACTGGGTGAGCACAAAGATATTGTCCGGCCCAGGCGCAATGCCAAGCAGCAGGGCGGCGGCAAAAAAGGCCATCATTGCATCCGGTGTCAGCATGAAACACTCTCTCCAGCAAGCAGAAATTGTAGTTTTTGGGCGCGCGGGCGTGATTTGACGGCCAGCTCAAGCCGTAACGCATCGCCTTTGCAGCCGCAGGCCCGGCTGGCAATGAGCCGCACGGGCCGCCGCCCCTGCGTGTAGCGCGCCCCGCCTGGAACCTGCCCATTGTGCTGGCCCAGACGGCGCTCCATATTTGTGGTGATGCCGCAATACAGCGTGCCGTCAGCGCACTCCAGCAGGTAGACTAGCCAAGGGCTGTCAGTCATTGCGCGTAACCTCGGCGCGGCTCAGTCAAAGGCTCCGGCAAACCAAGCCGTCAGCAGGAAGGAAACAGCCCAGTTGCCGATGCGCCATGTCCACGGATTGGGCAGGCGGCCCGTGCTGAACTGCCGCAGATCGCGCATAACGCCCATGACCGCGCCTAATATATGGAAGAAGATAAAGCCGATGCCCGCAAGAAAACCAAACTGGGCAAGGCAGACCATAAAAAGGGCAAAGGTCACGCTGGCAGCAAGGCAACCTGTCTGGTCGTTGCCGCCCATCCACACGCGGCCAAGGTTCATGCCGCCTAGGCCTCCGGACTGACCGAAGGTTCCACGGTAGAAAAATCTGCTACGGTACTCTTGACGCCCCGACTCCGCTTGGCCTGAACCTGTGCCCGCTCTATCCTCATAGGGGCCGAAGCCGGAGGCACTATTCCACCCGTTGCCCTGCGCTCTGGCATTGCCTTGCCCAGTAGCATTCTGGCTGGCATTGCGGGGGTCTTCGTGGTCGTGCAGAATTTCCACATCAACCACACGCGGCGCACCCGCCTTGTCCGCACCGCCCTGGGGCAGTGCAGCCTGTTCAGAGGTGTCGGGTTGGTCGTGTCGCGGGCCGTTTGGGGGAACAATCATGCAAAATCTCCTCGGAGCGCAACAAAAGGTTGGGCAAGCCCTGCGCCTGCTGTGTTTGTGCCTTCTGCCAGCTACGGCGTCAAGGGGCGGCCTTGTCATCCTCCCTTGCCAGTACTATTATATAGATTGCACCTCCGGCAACATGCTCGGACGCAAAGGAGACGTTTATGAAAAATTTAGGTTCTGCAATCCTTTTGGCCGCAATGCTGACTGTGGGATATGGAATGATCAGCACGGTTCAGGCGAGTCCAGCCAAAAACACCGAACAGACGCTGGATGAAGCATGGACTGCGTACAATATCGGACAATATAATAAAGTTGTGAAGATGGTGCAGCCTCTGGCCAGCGATGGCAATCCCCGCGCTCAGGTACTGCTGGGACGCTGTTATGAAAATGGCCTTGGCGTACCTCAGGATATGGAAACCGCCGCCAAGTGGTTCCGTTTGGCTGCGGAGCAGAATTACGCCGAAGCGCAGGTGCAGTTGGGCTATCTGTACGAACTTGGTGCCGGGGTTCCCAAAAACGATACCGCAGTGGTTGATCTTATGAGCCGCGCCGCCAATGCTGGCAATGCGGAAGCCCAGTTCAACCTTGCGCTTTATCACAGCCAGGGGCGGTATGGCTTTGCCAAGGATCCGGATCAGGCCTTTGTCTGGGCCAAGCGTTCTGCCGATCAGGGGTTTGCGCAGGCGCAGCGCTATGTGGGCGCATGCTATGAATTTGGCGTAGGTGTGCCTGTAAATCCGTCAGAAGCCGCTGCGTGGTACAGCAAGGCCGCAGCTCAGGGGCTTGAAAAGGAAGGCAATATCTTTAACACAGAACGCGTATACACCATGCCGTAACCGGTAACGCTTCTTTATTGCAAGACGATGCCCCCGAGTTATCTTGACCGGGGGCATCTTGTTTTTTTGAAAGCAATCACGAAACAGACTCTGCCCATTGCCATAAAGATCAGAATCGTTCATGTTGAGGTATCCGTTAGTCTTGGCTTGTACAGGCATGAGTGCGCTTTGCCCTATTGCATATCCGAAACATGACGATAAAACTGAAAACTACTCCTTTTTCAGAACGGGCGTCAGGTACCGGGAGGCACTATGAAGCTGGGTCTTTTGACGAAGATGTCGCTGTACATTCTTATTCCATCCATGCTTGGTCTGGCCCTTGTGGCTGGCATAAGTCATCGTATGTCTGAAGACGCATTGCGAAAGCAAACCCGCCAGGATATTGCGGCCATTCTGAAAGGTCAGGAAGTGGGCCTGAACGCAGTCTTTGTATCCATGAAGGAAGCCCTTGCCCAGATTGCCGAAAATCGTCGTCTTCGTCTCTTCCTTGAAGCTTATGCCAATGGCGCTCCCATTGACCACAACAACGAGCTTTTTCTCCACGCCCATGACGCTCTCAAGAACTTTACCGATGTGAACAGCAATATTGCCACATGTGGTCTTATTGCTCCTGACGGCAAAGTCATCATGCACAGCAAAAGGGGCGATACGCAGAAGTTCAGCAGCACCATTGGCGAAGATTTTTCAAAGCGCGTCTATTTTATCAACGGTATGAAGGGACAGATCAGTTCTGTCGGGCTGGTCAGCGTGGCCACCAAAAAAATGACCACCATCATCGGCATGCCCGTTAAGGATAAAGGCAAGATCGTAGGCGTTATTTACGGGGGCACAGACAACGACAAGCTGGCCGAAGCCACCACAAACAAGATTAATCTTGGTGAGGTGGGCTTGGCTTTTGTTATCAATACGGAAGGCGTGATTGTACAACACCCCGACCTGAAGCGCATCGGGCAAAAAGCAACAGGCTCGGCCTGGGTCGCGGAAGTTCTTAAAAACAAAAAGGGCCGTCTTGAATTTGTGAATGCTGAAGGGCTTGAAAAGATTCTGTATTATACAGATATGCCCGATGAAGGCTGGATATTGTGTCTGGAGCTGGACAAAACCCTTCTTTACGAGCCCATCAGCGATATGCTGGTCAATAATGTGCTGACGGCAGTGGCTTGCGCCCTTGTGGTAGGTATCGTCATCTTTTTGAGTGTGCGAAGTATCGTGCACCTGCTGGGCGGGCTTTCCGGCATTGCCGAGGCCATTGCTGGCGGCAGGCTCGAATGCTCCACGGAGGAGGAGCGGCTGCTGCGAACCTCTGAAAAAAGAGGCGACGAGTTCAGCGTACTTTCATTTGGCATGGAACGCATGATGGGCAACATCAAGCGCCTGCTGGGCGAGAGCGAGGAAAAAACCGCTGCGGCGCATAAGGCCACAGAACAGGCCCGTCAGGCAACGGAGCGCGCAGAGCAGGCCGCCATTGAGGCGGAAAATGCGCGCAAAGAGGGCATGCTTGCTGCTGCGGGGCAGCTTGAAGGCGTGGCGGATATTCTTGCTTCGGCTTCGGCGCGGCTTTCCGAGCAGATAGGGCAGTCAGAGAAGGCTGCCTCCGAATCCGCGCAACGCCTTACCGAAGCGGCCACAGCCATGAATCAGATGAACGCCACGGTGCAGGAAGTGGCACGCAATGCTTCGGCTGCTTCGTCCACATCCGAGGAGACGCGCAGCAGCGCTGAAAATGGTTCAAGCATTGTGCAGCAGTCCTTGCAAAGCATAGGACAGGTGCGCGAGATTTCGCACGGGCTCAAGAGCGACATGGCGGAACTGAATGACCACGCTCAGGCCATTAACCGCATTATGAACGTGATCTCTGATATTGCCGACCAGACCAACCTTCTGGCCCTCAACGCCGCCATAGAGGCCGCGCGTGCGGGCGATGCCGGGCGCGGTTTTGCCGTGGTGGCTGACGAAGTGCGCAAGCTGGCAGAAAAAACCATGGCCTCGACGCACGATGTGGGCAATGCCATCAAGGCCATCCAGACCAGCACGGCCAAGAGCGTGGATGTTATGGAAGTTGCCTTGCGGCAGGTGGAGGTTGCCTCCGATTTCGCCGGGCAGTCTGGCGAAGCGCTCACCCACATTGTCGACAGTGTGGAGCTTGCGGCAGATCAGGTACGCGCCATTGCCACCGCCAGCGAACAGCAGTCTGCCACCAGCGAAGAAATCAACCAGACCATTGTGAAGATCAACGATATTTCCATGCAAACCGCCAGAGCCATGGACGAAGCCGCTCAGGCCGTGACGGATCTTACGCGTCAGGCCAAGGCCCTGAGCGATTTGATTGCAGAAATGAAGCGGGGATAGCGCGCCTCACATACTGAAGAAGGGGCAGCCCGGCTGATTGGTGCCAGACTGCCCCTTTATGCGTTTATTACAAGAAGGCTGGACGATCAGGCTGGCCGCCAGTCCTTGATGGCAATATCCACCGAAGCGATGCCGTTGTAGGTGTCGATACGCGGGGTGTAGGCCACAAGAATGTGCTTGTTGATGAGGGAGGCGGGCAGTTCGTCAGCCATACGCCAGGCTTTTGCAGAAAGGGTAATGCCGCTGGCGCTGTCCGTCAGGCGCAAAAGCACATGTTCCCTGCTGCGCCCAAGAAAAGAGCGTTCCTTGACCAGCAGCGGGGGCGACTGGAATACCGGCTCGGGATTGCCGGGCCCAAAAGGTTGCAACAGTTCAAGTTCCTTGAGAAAGTTGTGATCACCTGCCAGCTTGAAGCCCAGCTCGCATTCCAGTGTGATGCTGGGAAGCAGCGGGTTGGGGCCAAGCACTTCTTCCGCCACAGCGTCGAATCGGGCGCGAAATTCCTCCAGCCTTTCCGGCGCAAGGCGCACCCCTGCCGCCTGACGGTGCCCGCCAAAGTTCAGCAGGCAGTCTGCCGTGCGGGTCAGACCGCCGTGCAGATCAAATTCGCGCACAGAGCGGCCCGAGCCTTTGAGGCTGCCCTGATCGTCGCATACGATGATGGTGGGGCGGTAGTAATCTTCCACAATGCGCGAGGCCACGATGCCCACGATGCCGGGGTGCCAGTCCTTGCCGTAGAGCACAAGGCCTGCGCGCGGCCCGCGCGACAGTATGTCTGATGCCTGCGCCTTGGCTTCTGCGTAGATGCGTTCTTCTTCCTGACGGCGGGCCAGATTGAGTTCGTCCAGCTCCTGCGCCATGCCTGCGGCGGCAACGTGATCTTTTTCGCGCAGCAAGCGCAGGGCCAGCTCGCCCTTGCCCATGCGCCCAGCTGCGTTGATGCGCGGCGCAAGGCGAAAAACCGCCTGTCCGGCGCTTAACGCCGCCGCAGCGTTCATTCCGCTGGCAACTTTCAAGGCCGCCATGCCGGGTCGTTCCGCCCGCGCAATGCGGGCAAGCCCGCCGCGCACGAGCACGCGGTTTTCTCCGGTGAGGGGCATGACGTCCGCAAGGGTGCCAAGCGCCACCAGATCAAGGCAATCGCCCATGTTGTGCTTTTTGCCCGTATGCGGGGCAAGGGCGGCGTTGACGCCCCCCATAAGGTAAAAGGCCACGCCCACGCCAGCAAGGTGCGGGCAGGGCAGATCTTCTGCGGCGAGGATGCGGGGGTTGCAGATGGCGTGGGCAGGGGGGAGTTCTTCGGGCGGCAGGTGGTGGTCGGAAACCACCACCGTCATGCCAAGCTCCCGAGCGCGCTGCACTGCCTGCACGTCTGAAATGCCGCAGTCCACCGTGAGCAGCACGCCGCAGCCCTGGGCGGCCAGCGCCTCAATATGCGGCACGTTAAGGCCGTAGCCCTCGCTGCGCCTGTCAGGAATATGCCAGTCCGCGTGGATGCCGTGGCTTTCAAGCACATCCAGCACCAAGGTGGCGGCTGTCACGCCGTCCACATCATAGTCGCCCCAGACTGCCAGTTTTTTTCCGGCCAGCAGTTCAGATGCCAGCAGGCTGGATGCTTCGGGCAATTGGGGCCAGCGGTCAGGGGGCGTGAGCGAATCAAGCCGGGCGGACAAAAAGGCGTCCATGGCATCCCTTTCGGAAAGGCCACGCCGCCAGAGAATCTCAAGAAGAAAGGGCGAGATGGAGAGAGCATCTGCCCATTGCCGGGGCGGCGTGGGGCAGATGTTTTGCATAGGCTCGCGGATCAGCCAGTTTTTCAAAGCGTTAGCCCGCCGTTTTGGGTTTCTGCGCGGCCCCGTTTTGTGCGGCCTGAAGTGCGGCGCGTACACCTTCTAAGCGGTCGGCGGGTACGAGCTGTTTCTGAATAAGCCATGCCAGAAATTTGAGCGAGGTTTCGTGCCGTGGGGCCAGCTCAAGCGCTTTCAGCAGATAATCAACGCACTGGCCGATATCCTTGAGTTCAAGCAGCACGCGGGCCATGTTCATGTACAGGTTTTCGTCAGTGGGCGAAAGTTCAAGAGCGCGCTGGTAGTATTCAAACGATTCCTGCAACATCTTGCTTTTGCGAAGATTGATGCCAAATTCATTGAACAGGTGCTTGTGCTCTGGCTCGAATGCGGCTTCGAGTTTTACCAGGCGCTGAAAAATGTCCTGCGCCTTGGCGTTGTCGCCCCGCTCAAGATAGGTCAGCCCAATGCCAAAGTTGGCCCGCACGTTTTCTTCATCGACCTTGAGGGCGCGCGTGTATTCAAATTCGGCGGCAAAGTTTTCGCCATTTTCGCGATGTTCGTCGCCGTTATCAATGCTGCGCTGCATCTCCTGCATTTTGGGGAAAACGGAATTGAGGTAAAATTCCGGCTCGGGCGAGAATTTGGAAATAAGCTCGTCCAGGGTGATTTTGCGCTTGGGGCCGCTGGGCACATAGTTGGTATTGAGCGGCTGGCAGTCAATTTCCTTGCCGTGCTGCTCTATGAACCAGAAGGTTTTTTGCACGGTCTTGCGCGTGGTCGTGCCAGTACCCACCCTGCGGACTTCCTGAGTGGAGAAGACCCCGCGAACATCGGTTTTTCCGCTGTTGTGGGAATCGCCTTGCGCGCTTTTGGGCGTTTGACCGGCCATGTTCATCCTCAATACTTCTTTATGTGTGCGAGGAGGCCATTTCCTCCGTAATCTGCCGGGCCATTGCCAGCGGGTCCGGCGCAGCCGTGATGGGCCTGCCCACAACCAGATAGTCAGCTCCTGCCGCAATGGCCAGAGCGGGCGTCATAACGCGGCGCTGGTCGCCAGCGGCGGAACCCGCAGGGCGGATCCCGGGGCAAAGGCAGCGCAGGCCGGGGCAACTGGCCTTGATGGCTGTAGCCTCATGCCCTGAGCAGACCACGCCGTCAAGCCCCCACGGCCCCGCCTGACGGGCCAGAGCCAGAGCAAAATCGGCGGGCGAGGCCTCGATGCCGGGCATTTCGCCGGGCGCAAAACTTGTAAGCACTGTCACGCCAAAGAGCAGGGGGCGCTGCCCGGAAACCCCGGCTGCCGCCTCTGCCGCTGCGCGGCACATGCGCTCGCCACCCTGGCAGTGCAGGGTCAGCATGTTTACCCCTGCCGCCGCCGCAGCTTTGACAGCCTGCGCCACGGTGTTGGGGATATCGTAGAACTTCAGGTCAAGAAAAACGCTGAAGCCCATTGCGGACAGTTCTTCCAGCAGGCCGGGGCCTGCATGGGTGAACAGCTCCATGCCCACCTTGCACCAGGGAACCGTGCCGCGCAGTTTGCGCGCCAGCGCGAGTGCAAGCTGTTTTTCGGGCAAATCCAGAGCTACCGCCAGTTGCGGCCTGTGCTGCTGCGTGGGCATGTTGCTTCCTGTGCTGCTGCTCGCGGCCAGAAATCCGGCTGTACGAACAAAATATGCGGTTTCAGGTCTTTTGCCCCAACACGCATGCCGTGCTGCGGCGGGGGCGTATCATTCTTGCTGGCGGTCTGCGGAGCAGCCCACAGCAGAATCTGTCAGTACCGGTCAGCGCGCATCAGCGGTTGAGAATTTCATCCAGCAGGTGCGGATTGCGCGCAGGTGCAAGCCCCGCAGCCACATACACCGCCCGCAGGGTATCGTACGCCTGATCCAGATTGTCGTTTACAATAACAGAATCATACCAGCGGGCCTGAAGAATCTCTGAGCGCGCGTTGACAAGGCGGCGCGCAATGGTTGGCTCGTCATCCAGCCCGCGCCCGCGCAAACGGTTTTCAAGCTCGTGCAGGCTGGGGGGCAGGATAAAGGCAAACGTGGCTTCCGAAAGGGAAAGCTTGAGCTGCGCCGCGCCCTGCACGTCAATGTCAAAAAGCACGTCCTGGCCCTGATGCAGCTTTTCCTTCACCGGTGCCAGCGGTGTGCCATAAAAATTGCCGTGAACCTCGGCCCATTCTGCAAAATATCCCTGCACACGCCGCTGCTCGAATTCTTCGTGGCTTAGAAAAATGTAGTCCTTGCCGTCCACTTCGCCCTGACGCGGTTGCCGCGTCGTGCACGAAACCGAGTAGCCAATATGCGGAAATTCCGCCAGCAGGCGTTTGACCAGAGTGGTCTTGCCTGCGCCAGACGGTGCGCTCAGCACCAGTGCTATGCCTTCGCGGGGCATCAGTCCCCTTCCTCTTGCGCAAAGCGCTGACTGATTGTTTCCGGCTGGATGGAGGAAAGTATGACGTGGTTTGAATCCGTCACCAGAATGGAGCGCGTTTTGCGCCCCTGGGTGGCGTCAATGAGTCTTCCCTCAGCCCTCGCGTCTTCACGAAGGCGTTTCATGGGCAAAGATGCAGGGCTGACAATGCCCACAACCCGGCCCGCCAGCACATAGTTGCCAAAACCAATATTGATAAGACGTTCGCGAGGCATGCTTATTCCAGATTCTGAACCTGCTCGCGGCATTTTTCCAGTTCGTTTTTAAAATCAACCACCATGCGCGAAAGTTGCACATCAGGGAGCTTGTTGCCGCAGGTATTGATCTCGCGGAAGCACTCCTGCAAGGTAAAGTCGAGCCGCCGTCCGGCATCGCCGCCGGTTTGCAGCAGGTCGTGCAGGCGCGCCAGATGCGTGTTGAGGCGCGTGAGTTCTTCGCTCACATCCAGGCGGTCTGCCAGAATGACGGATTCCTGCAAAAAGCGGCCTTCTTCCAGCTCCTGCCCGTTCTGGGACAGGGCCTCGCTCAGGCGCTCACGCAGGGCATTGGCGCGTTCTTCCTTGATATTGGGGGCACGGTCTGCAATGAGGCCTGTCCATTCTTCCATGCGCAGTATGCGGGAGTGCATGTCGGTGGCAAGGGAGCGGCCTTCGGCGGAGCGAGCCTCGTTCCAGTCTTCCAGCGCAAGGGCCAGACCTTCTTCAAGGCAGCGGGCGGTGTCTTCGTCCAGCTCCTCGCCGCTGTCGCCCCAAAGGGAAGGGATCTGCAACAGCGCGTTGAAGTCGGGAACATAGGCCTCGCCGCGAGCATCAGCCAGTGCCTGCAAATTATCAAGCATGGCTGCTGCCTGCACCATGTCAAACCGCATGGCAGGGGTGTTGCCCGGCGCATACTGCAAGACCAGGCTCACATCCACGCGCCCGCGCGATGCATAGCGCCGCACCACTTTTTCAAGGCGCGGTTCAAGGCTGCGTATAGAGAGAGGCAAACGCCACTTGAGGTCAAGATGGCGACTGTTGACGCTTTTAACCTCCCACTGCTGGGTGGTGTAGTCGTTTTCCACCAGGCAGCGGCCAAAGCCGGTCATGCTGCGGAGCATAGCTTCCTTCCTGCTAAAGATATGCGTCAGTGTAGAGCAAGGGGCTTGCGAATGCAACAAATGCCCTTGGCCCGGCGCTGCGGGTATGCATTTTTTATTTTTAAAATCAGCGTATTATGCCTGCGATCCGCCGGAATTTCCGCTGCAGCCGCCGCAGCCGCCGCCAGCCGCGCAGGAGGGGGGCATGCCTTTGCCCATAGGACGCACCGGGCCGGGCTTGTAGGGGAAAGCCCCGGTTTTCAGCGGGCTGGGTACGCACATCTGCTTTTCTGTGGCGGGGGAGCTGCACTTGGGGCAGGCGGGAACTTCGTCGCCAAAAACGAGATCTTCAAATTTATTGCCGCAGGCCGTGCAGACAAAATCGTACATGGGCATGATTATTCTCCTGATTCGTTGCCAGAATGAAACCCTTGCGGTGGCATACCGCAACATGGGGGCGCCAGAATAATTACTGTTGAAAATGTTCTGAAGCTTGCGCAGGCCGCTGCGGTCAGAAAGCGACCAGCCTCCCAGGCGCGCAATTGTGCGGGCCTGGGGGCGTCAGGGGCTTGCCCACATGCTTTGTGTGCATATATAAGTATATATACGGTCAAGGCAAGGGCGGTGTTTTGCCGCCCGGCCGCCGCGCAACAACCGGTCTTGGCGACCGCGTTAACGGGCCGCTCCCCGTTTGGAGGATCATATGAAAAAAATTCTGGTGCTGGCTGGCGACTATGTTGAGGATTATGAAATCATGGTGCCTTTCCAGATGTTGCAGATGCTGGGCTATGAAGTGCATGCCGTCTGCCCCGGGAAAAAGGCCGGAGAAAGTGTGCGTACGGCCATCCATGACTTTGAGGGCGACCAGACCTATTCTGAAAAACGCGGACACAACTTCGGTATCAACTACGATTTCGACAAGGTAAACACTGCTGACTACGCAGGGCTTGTTATTCCCGGTGGCCGCGCCCCGGAATATCTGCGTCTGAACCCCCGCATTCTGGAAATCGTGCGCGAATTCAACGACGCCAAAAAGCCCATTGCCGCCGTGTGCCACGGCCCGCAGATTCTTGTGACGGCTGGCGTGCTGAAAAACCGCAGTTGCACTGCCTACCCGGCGGTCAAACCCGATGTGGTGGACGCCGGGGCCACTTGGTGCGATTTTAACGAAACACTCACCAGCGCCACTGTGGACGGCAACCTTGTTTCTGCCCCCGCGTGGCCTGCCCATCCCGCCCTGATCGCCGAGTTTGTTAAGCTGCTGGGCGCGAAGATCAGCATCTAGCCTGCTTGCGGGGGGCCTGTAAGGGGTTCACCGAAAGAGCAGCACAGGTTTATACAGATAAAAGAAAAGGAGAGCCATGCTCTCCTTTTCTTTTATGAAGTGCACAGCGACACAGCGACACTGCATTTATTTTTGCTCTATCAGCTCCACCACCAAACCTTTTTCGGTAAGAGCCACGGGCCGTGCGGGCAACAGCCCCGTATCAGCGCCGGGTCTTTTGCCTTGTGCGGGCAGGCGGATGGAGCAGGCGGCGTAGTATTCATTCACGCCCTTCACGGAGTTTTTCTTGGTCTTGCCCGCAGATTCCGGTGCGGGTGCCGCATCCGTTGGGGAGTCCGCAAATGCCTGCGGATTGTCCGCAGCCACCAGCATGCGGGGCAGTTTGAGTTGCTCTGCCAGAAATGCCTGATGCTTGCGGGCCACGGCTTCGCGCAGGCGAGCCGCGCGCTCAAGCTTGAGGCTGTGGGGAATCTGCCCGTCAAAGCGGTCTGCCGCCGTGCCGGGCCGTCGTGAATAGGGGAACACGTGAGCGTAGCTCATGGGCAGGCGGTCGATCAGCTCCAGCAACTGGCGCATGTCGTCTTCCGTTTCGCCGGGAAAGCCCGCGATAATATCCGCGCCCAGGCCCATGATGGGCCAGTGCGAGGCCAGAGCGCTCACGGCATGCTCCAGCATGGCCGGGGTGTAGTGCCCGCGCCCCATGCGTTTGAGCACCGCCTGACTGCCATGCTGCAAAGAAATATGCAGGTGCGGGCAAAGCATGCGGCAGGCAAGCAGGGCGTCCAGCCCTTGCTGATCGAGCTGACCGGGTTCCAGCGAACTGATGCGCAGGCGGGCCTGCCCGGCAAATTCCGGCGCAAGGGCAGCGTCAAGCGTGCGCAGCAGATTCCAGAAGTCGCCCGTATCCGTGCCGCGTCCATACTGGCCCAGATTGATACCTGAGACCATGATTTCCGCATGGCCTGCCTGCAACAGACGGCGCGCTTCGGAAACAATTTCATCCACCGGGCGGCTGCGCGGTTTGCCGCGCGTAGAGGGAACAATGCAATAGGTGCAGCGGTGGGCGCAGCCATCCTGCACTTTCAGTACCGGGCGGGCGCGTTTGAAGGCGGAAATTTGAAACGGCGGAAAGGCCTGCGGACTTGTCTGCGCAGCGGTCTGCGCAGGGCTTGCTACGGTAATTGTGGCCGCAGGTGTGGTAGCCTCCAACACCCCGGCGGGTGAGGAGATGCCCTCGCCGTCAAGGTCGGCCCATGGGCCATGCAGCAGGCGGCTTTTTTCTTCCTGCGGCACCAGCAGATCAGGGGCGGCCCAAATGGCGCCGGGGCGCGGTTTATAATCGGCAAACAGCCGTGCCGCGCAACCGGTGAGAATCAGGCGCGAGGACGGAGCCTCCCTGCGCAGGCGGAACACGGCATTGCGCGCGTCCCTTTCGCCTTTGGAGGTGATGGCGCAACTGTTGACGCACACCACATCCGCCTCGGCAGGGGCGCTGCATTCCACGCCGCCCTGGGCAAGCCAGGCTTCGCGCAGTGATTGGGTTTCGTACTGATTGACCTTGCAGCCGAACGTGACCAGATAAAATTTCCAGGCAGACATGGCGCAGATGTACGCAAAAGCGCTTGCCTTGACAAGCCAGGGGCGGCTAGGGTGCCTTCATGCCAATATTGCTGCTTTTTATTTTTTTGTGCTGTGCCCATGTCGTACATGCCGAGACGGCTACGTCATCCAGTGCGCCCTCCAACGCGCCCGCAACTGCGTCTGCCAATGCAGCGCCTGCAAGCGGAGCCACCGGGGCGGCAGTTGCCAACGGCCTGATTGACGCCGCAGATCTGCCCGCAGGGCTTGATGATGCCGCGCAGGTAGATTTTTATTGTCTGCGGCGGGCCTATCCGCAGATTACAGGCATGACGACGGACGCGCAGGGCCAGTGGCTGGTGTTTAACGATGGCCGCCGTGTGCTGTATGACGCTGCGCCGGGTGCGGCCCCCTTGGCGGGTTCGCAGGAATCCGAATGGGTGGTGAGTGTGCGGGCGAGCATGGCTGAGCCCTATCCACTGGAGCCGCAGCGGCCCGATACTCCACAGGGCGTTTCGCCGGGGCGGCGGCGCTCTTATGATCTGCTGCAAGCCCTCTACGGCTCCACGCCCAAGGCTGTTGGGGGGCATCTGGTCCAGGCCCGCCTGCTGGGGCAGCATCTGCATCTTTCACCCGCAGCGGCGCAAGCCATGAACAGGGCAAACGCCAATCTTGCCCCGCAAGCCGCTCAGGAGCCTCGCCTGAAAACCCTGCTGAAAATGGACGGCGGGTTCGCCTGGCGGCGTATTGCGGGCGAGAACCGCCTGAGCCCCCACGCGTTTGGCATTGCCTTTGACATCAGTCCCGGCATTGCCACCTACTGGCGCTGGAGCAAACTGCGCCCGCACCCCTTGCAGCAAAGCTATCCCTCCGCCATTGTGGCAGCCTTTGAAAACGAGGGCTTTATCTGGGGCGGTAAATGGCACGAATATGATCTGATGCACTTTGAATACAGGCCGGAAGTCATCTGCAAGGCCCGCGTGTGGCAGGGGCAGGAACCTTTGCCCAAACAGGATATCCAGCAGGAATCCGTACAGGAGGCAGCCCCGGATATTGCGCGGAAGCCCGCGCACAAGACAGTACGGAAGTCCGTGCAGAAGCCGGAAAAGGCCGAAACGCCGCCTTCAGAGCAGCAACCCGCCAGTCCTGCTGTGGAGGCAAAGCCTGCTGGCGACGATGCAGCCATCGCTCCGTAAAACAGGCAGAAAGGACGTTTTCCGCTCATACAGCTTGCAGGTTGATAATAAAAAGCTCCTTGAAAAAGGAGCTTTTGCGTTTCAGCTTTGCTGCGCTTGAAGGCGTGGAAGGGGCTGAGGCTACTCGTTTGTACTGGGCGCGGCGCGGTCATGCAAAGACTCGGAGGCCACGCACTCCAACTTGTTGCGGGTTTCCGGCATGGTCAGCCAGAGAAGAAGAAATGCCACGCCCGCTATGGCAGCCAGGGTCAGGAATGCAGCATCGTAGCCAGCAGCTTGCACCACCATCCCGGCCAGACCCGCACTGAGCGCAGCGCCCAGACCAAACACGGTGGAAAGCGCACCCAGGCTGACATTAAAACGGCCCGTCCCCTGCGTGAGATCCTCAACCACTACCGGAAACAACACCCCAAAGATGCCCGCTCCTATGCCGTCCAGCAACTGCACGGCCACCAGCCAGTATGAGTTGTCGGATAACACATAGAGCAGGCCGCGCAACGGCAGAATTAGGAATCCCGCCATCAGCAGGGGTTTGCGGCCCCACTTGTCGGCCTTGAGGCCAGCCAGCAGGGCCACGGGCATCATGACCATCTGCGCGGCCACAATGCAGGCGGATGTGAGCGGCGTGGCCATTTGCAGGTTGACCAGAGAGAGCTTCTGGCTCACCAGCGGCAGCATGGCCGCATTGGCCAGATGGAACAGGGCGCAGCACACGCCAAAAAGCAGCAGAGGGCGGTTGGAGAGTAGCACCCGCGCCCCGGACGGTTGCTGGTGCCTCTTTGCCGAGCCGGGGGCAAATCCGCGTGCCGCTTCATGGTCAATGGCCTGTGGCGAGACCATGCTGACGGAAATCACGCTGCCAATCGTCATCACGGCCATCAGGTAGAACACTGCCGTGGGGCCGTACAGATAGGCGAAGCCGCCAGCCAGAAGCGCAGCGCAGGCATTGCCCGCGTGATTGAAAATTTCGTTGCGCCCAGTGCGGCGGGTAAAAGCCTTCGGGCCCGTGATGCCGAGGGAAATGGCTGCAATGGCCGGAGCAAATATGGAACTGGCGGCGGCGCTGGCTGTTTGCGTCAGTGCCACTAAACCGAATGAACTAACCCACGGCAGCAGCAGGCAACTGCCGGTGACCAGCAGTGCTGCAACAACCAGGGCAGCCCGTTTTGCGGGTATCCGGTCGATCAGCGCCCCGGCAGGCGTCTGGGCCAGCAGTGCCGCAACTCCGGAAAGGCTCATGGCCAGCCCGATAGCCGCAGGCTCCCACTTGTGCACTGCAAGCAGATAGATAGCCATATAGGGGCCGAGTCCGTCGCGGACATCGGCAAGGAAGAAATTAAGCCAGTCCAGCGAAAATTCGTTGCGGCGGTCTTTGCAGGGGAGGCTCAAATTAATGCTCTCTGTTGGCCGTGATACGGGCGGGCTGTGGCCACAAGCTGCAAGCAGCCATATGCTGGAGGAGTTAACTCATCTTGGGGCAGTTTTGAAAAATTGTATAATGATTGCAAAGAATCTTGCTGTATTTGATGGAATGCGCAGGAGCCTGCATCTGCTTGCCGGGGGGATCAAATCAAAACCACCCGATGGCGGGTGGCTTTGATTGAGATATCCGTGAATGGGGTGGCTTACACGCCTCGGGCGGCGGCTTCGTCCACAACCCAGATCAGTTCGCCAAATCCGGGGCGCACCTTTTGTGCGGGCAGGGTGGGTTCGGCCAGCAGGTTGAGCGCGCGCGAAAGCACATCGTGCTTTTCCTTGCCGGTCACGAGGAACATGCAGCAGCGGGCGTTGTTGATGACGGGCAGGGTGAGCGTGAGGCGGTCGGCCTTGCGTTCGGGCACGTACTGGTCAATGACAAGGCGCTTGCGCTCGGCAAGGGCGGGCGAATTGGGGAAAATGGAACCCGTGTGGCCGTCTTCGCCCATGCCCAGCAGCATAAAGTCAAAGCGGGGCAGTTCCTGCGGGCCGAGATTGAATTCGGCGCGGATCTGCTGCTCGTATTTGACGGCGGCTTCAACGGGATCTTCCTCGCCGCGCATGCGGAAAAAGTGCATGGCAGGAACCATGCTCAGCAGTTCGCGGCGCGCAAGCCCGTAGTTGCTGTCAGGATGATCAGGGCCAACGCAGCGTTCATCCACCCAGTAAAAGGTCATTTTGTCCCAGGGAAGACGGTCGGCCCAGTCTTTGCCCGCCAGCAGGCGGAAAAGTGGCGTGGGGGTCTGCCCGCCAGAGAGTGCGATTCTGAAAACACCCCTGTCGGCGATGGCTTCTTCGCAGGCTGCCGCCAGAATGTGGGCGGCGCGTTCGGCCATAGCGGCAGGATCTTTATGGATATGCACCGTAAGGTGTATGGAACGGCTGAGGCCCGACATTTTGCGGCTCCTTGAGTTTATGTAGGCTGGCACGGGCGTTGTGCGGCCCGCCAACCGCAACACTATGACACATTCACCTGCGCGAGAAAAGGGCATAGTGGACAGGTGACTGTGAAAACTACTGAAATTCTTCCAGCAGATCAGGCGCTATGGCAAAGTGCAGCATCTCTCCATTGGCGAGGCCCAGAGTCTTCCACGAAGCTTCGCAGGTGAGTTTGCGTGCTGCCACAATGGATTTGCCAAGCGGGCTTGTGCCGTCAACTTCAATTGTCCATCTGCGTTCAAACGTATCACCCGGGAATGTGGGCTGCACGGCATTAAGAAAACGCTGCATCAGCTCCTTGCCGTCCGGCGCAAAAATTTTGACCGAAAGATCCACGTTGTTGACGGGGATAGTGCTGATGTTCTTACTTTGTACGTCCACCACAACAAGAAGCGTCTTTCCGTCTGAAAGCAAACCTGCGCTGGCTGTGCAGGCTTTGAGAGGAAGTGTCTCTTCCATGCGTTTTTTTATCTTGGCATTTTTGTCAAGAAGCAGTTGCCGTTGCGCGACCATGCGCTCCATCTGGAACTCGCGGTACTGGCGAACCAGCTCCTCGGCATTGACCATGTCGTCCAGCTTCCAGCCTTCTGGGGTTTTGTCCATGCGCAGCAGCACTGAAAACTGTTTGTTCAGCACGGGGTGGCGAATCTGCGCGGCTATCAGCGCTGTATTCTCCGTGGGGTTCTGCAAGGTCATGGTTGTAAAAAACTGGGTAAAAAAGTTTGGCGGCAAAACATACAGGGGGCTTCTGAGGCGCACCAGTTCGTCGGTTTCTTCCTTGAGGGGTTCTTCCTTGACGCGCGCCTGCTTGAGCAGACCAACCTGAATCATGTCGCTCAGATCACGCAACTGGTTTGGCCCTTTTTTTAAAAAGGGGTAATGCTCTGCAATGGCTTTGGCCAGGGGCAGGGAAATGGCGTCAAAGTTTATGCGTTGCGCCAGTTCTGTGGGTTTGGCCGGGTGCAGGGCGTCCTTTATCTGCGCAAAGGCAAATTCGGCAGTCTGCCTGTACTGGTAGTACCGCCAGCCGCTGAATCCGCCCACCGCCGCCAGAATCACAAGCAGCACTGCGGCCAGCGCCAGCAAGTGTTGGCGTATGAATGCCACAAAGGGGGCAATAAAGGGCAGGTTCATGGCGCTTTCCTCTCTGTGTCGGCAGCCTTGGCCTGAGATTTGTGGCCGCATTCCAGAACAGGCTCTGCGCGGCGCATGCGCCTGCGTCCGAGCCGTAAAGGCAGCGGCGTGACCGGGCGGGATTTTGCCATGTCGATACGGATAATGCCCCATGCTCCCATGGGCAGCCAGGGCAAGACCCTGTTGCAGCCGGAAAGGGCGCACGATGCATTCCATGTGCCCTGCGGCCCGGCAAGCACGCTTGCCCCGCTGATGCGGCCAGCCGAAAGGCTCCTGAGCGTCCGCCATATCTGCCACCAGCAGAATGTCGGGCCGGGCCATGCGGTTTTACGGCCGCCAAGCAGGTGGAGCATAAAGGGAAGCGAAGCCGAGTTCCAGAATGTGAGGGCAAGGCCTGCGGAGGCCACGCGCAGAGATTCGGCTATGGCCTTGCGCGTGCTTTCGGCGCTGGGTGAAACAAGGTGCAGTACAACCCAGTCAAATTCGTCATCATCAAAGGGCAGGTGATCATCAGCGGCGGCCAGCACCTCGGCGCGGTCAGCCATGTGGCTTGCCTCGGCCCGCAACTCGGGATTGTGCTCCGTGGCGGTCATGTCAAAGCCGTATTCCCACAGCAGGGGCAACAGTTCGCCGCGTCCGCAGTTCACTTCAAGCAGGGTGCGGCCACGGCGAGGCCAGGGAGCAAGGCAGTGCTGCACAAGCTGCTTCTGCATATGCAGGGCATACTGCCCTGTGATATCCGACTGTCGGTCATCCATACCGCGCCTCGCATTTGCCGTTAATCTTCTGCATATTCCACTATTTTACAGCATCTGTAAATCGACAAAGCGCCTTGATGCGGCGGTGTTGCCGCGTCGCCAGGGCACAAACAAACCGCAACGCGGCTGCTTGCAAACAAGAGCCGCGTTGCGGTTGAAGACCGGGCCATGCCGCCCGTATTGCCGTTAAAAATTACAGCGCGGCAATGGCCTCAATTTCAACCTGCGCGCCAAGCGGCAGCTTGCTGACCTCAACGCAGGAACGCGCGGGGCAGGGGGCCGTGAAATACTTTTTGTACACTTCGTTAACAGCCGCAAAGTTGCCCATATCGGTGATGAACACGGTGGTTTTGACCACATTGGCGGCGGTCAGACCCTGTGATTCCAGCAATGCCATAACGTTTTTACAAGCCTGTTCCGCCTGAGCGCTCACATCACCTTCCACCAGCTTGCCTATGGCGGGGTCAATGGGAATCTGGCCGGAAAAGAAGAACATGTTGCCGGTCTTGATGCCCTGGCTGTAAGGGCCGACTGCCCCGGGGGCCTTGCTCGTGCTGATGACTTCCTTGCTCATGGCGCTTCCTTCTTCAAGATTGCTGGTAAGGGTTGAAGGTACTAGGCCGTCGGCCTGCTGCAAGCCTGCGCATGGTTAGCCAATGGCATAACCTGCCAGCGGCGGGCGGCTGCGAACAACTTGGCACAGCCCCGCGCCGGAGTCAAAGCCCGGCAGTTCGTGTGAGGGGCGTTCTGGCTTGGTGATGCGGCTCTGCTCCGGGATTCGGTTACTGGTTCGGTTTCAGTTTTTTGCCGTGAAAATAGTTTGAAACCAGCGCGCCAGAAATATTCTGCCATACGCTGAACAGCGCTCCAGCAATGGCTGAAACCGGGGAAAAATGCGCCAGTGCGAGGGCAGTAGCCAGACCGGAGTTTTGTGTGCCGACCTCAAAGCAGAGGGCGCGGCAGCGGGGCTCATCAAATTTCCAGATGCGGCCCACGGCATAGCCAAAGGCCAAACCCAGCAGGTTGTGGCACACGACTACCAGAAATATGTCGGCGCTGGCCTCAAGGATGCTCCGGGCATTGATGGCCATGATGCCAGCCACCACAAGGGTAATGGTAAGCGCCGAGACCGGAGGCAAAAAGGGGATGGCCCGCTCGGTAAGCCTGCCGCAGTAACGGTGCGCAGCAATGCCCAGAATAACCGGGATCACCACGATTTTAAGGATGGAAACGAACAGGCCTCCCATGTCTACAGGAACCCACACGCCGCCGAGCAACCATGTGAGCACCGGCATGAGCGCCAGTGCAACAACAGTTGTCAGCGAGGTGAGCGCCACGGAATACGGCACGTCACCTCTGGCAATAAAGGTCAGCACATTGGAGGCGGTGCCGCCGGGGGCCGTGCCCACAAGGATGACCCCCATTGCCAGATCAGGCGGCAGGGCGAACAGATGGCACAACGCAAAGGCCAGCAGCGGCATGCAGCCGAACTGGGCCAGCAGGCCCAGCAGCAGGGCGCGCGGCTGGGAAAATACCAGACTGAAATCCTTGAGCCTCAGGGTCATGCCCATGCCAAACATGATGCACCCCAGGAGCGGCGTAACATGCGGGGCCACCCAGCGGAACAGCTCCGGTTTCCATAAGGCCAAAGCCGAGCATGTCAGAATAAGCACACCCATATAACGGGTGAGTGCATTGCCAGCGCGCTGTAAGATACTCAACCTTTGTCTCCTGTTGCGCGGTTTTCTGCCGCGATGGTGTGAGGCGCATACTGGCAGAGAGAGTACCCCGTTGCAAGCAGGCAAGGCTTGCACTTGGCCTGGGCAAAAGGTATCGCTCAGGTACTTTCAGGTGCTGATTCGTCGTGGCGCGCCATGCGTTCTGCATCTTCCGGACAGTTTCATACCCAAGAGCAGCAGGAATGGCAGAACTTTCCAGCCTTATGCAAATCCAGCCTTTTGTGCAGGCCTACGTGCTTGCAGTTGCTTCCATTCTGGACGCGCCCGTTACCGTGGTTGACTGCAATCTGGTGCGCGTGGGTGGCACTGCGGAATATGAGTCGCTCATCAGCCGGAAGATCGCGCACAGTGCTTTTTTCGACAAAGTATTCAAGACCGGCAAGCCAGCCTTTGTCAAAAACGTTCAGAAGGATCAGGCTTGCAGTGTGTGCGCCAACCGCGAGAACTGCAATGAACTCGCCGACATGGCCTACCCCATCTTTTTGAACAACAAGGTGGCTGGCGTTATTGGCATTGTTGCGTTTAACGAGGACGAGCGTGGGCGGCTGCTGGGGAATCAGGAAAAGCTTCAGGAATTCCTCAAATATATGAGCATGCTGATTGAAAGCAAACTTGTCACGCAGCAGCATTCGCGCATTCTTGAGCACCAGCTTGATGCGGTCGTAAACGGTGAACGCAAACAACTGGAAGAAACCCCCCTGCTGGGCAACAGCGCTGCCATTCGCGATATTCTGGCCCTGGTGCAGAAGATCGCCGCATCGGATTCCACCGTGCTTATCAGCGGCGAAAGCGGCACCGGCAAGGAGGTGCTGGCCCGCACCATTCACAGCATGAGCGGGCGCGGCAAGCGGCTGATGACGGCTGTAAACTGCGGGGCCATCCCTGAAAATCTGGTTGAGAGCGAACTGTTTGGCTACGAAGAAGGCGCATTTACGGGCGCCAGAAAAGGCGGAAGCATGGGCAAGTTTGAACTGTCCCATGAAAGTACCCTGTTTCTGGACGAAGTGGGCGAGATGCCCTTGCCCGTGCAGGCCAAACTGCTGCGCGTGCTTCAGGATAAATGCGTGCAACGCGTGGGCGGTTCTGCGTCCATCCCGGTGAATGTGCGCATTGTGTGCGCCAGCAACCGCAATTTACAGGAAATGGTCGCCCAAGGGACCTTTCGCAACGATCTGTACTATCGCCTGAATGTCATCCCCATCCATATACCGCCCTTGCGTCAGCGGCGTGTGGATATCCCCGTTTTTATCGAGAGTTTTCTTGCCCGCTACCGGCGTGAGCTGCGCCGCGACATACGCGGGCTTGACCCAGTGGCTTTTGACGCATTCATGGGCCATGACTGGCCGGGGAATGTACGTGAATTGCGCAATATCATTGAGTATCTTGTTAACGTTGTTGAAGGCCCACTGATACGGGCCAATGATTTGCCGCAGCATTTTTTTGCCAGGCGGTCAGGAACATCGTCTGCAACAACGCTCAAGGAAATGCTCGCAACGCACGAAAAACAGCTTTTGGAGCGCCTGATCGGCGTAGCTGCCAGCACGGAGCAGAAAAAACTTCTGGCGCAGCGTCTGGGCATCAGCAGCGCCACATTGTACCGTAAACTGCAGGAATATAATCTGCTGCATTAGTTCCGCGAAATAATACAGCAGCCAGCATCGTCTTTTCAGACCGTTTCTATACGGTTGCGGCAAGTTCTTTCTCGAATTTGAGAAATCTATTCTCATATTTGAGAACGCAATAATGCCTTGAAATGCTAACTAATTTAACTATATTTGTTCTTAGTGTTTTCAATTTTGCATCTGGCAGCTCTCTGCCCCGATGTAGGTGAGGGCATTAAATGCTAGAGACGCAAGGTCTGGGAGTGGGTATATGATTTTGGTATAAAATTTGATAGGGTGCTAACGGTTATGCCCCCCCCAGAGTATTGCCGAGACCAGCGACGCTGCCGTGCCTGACTAAGGGCCGGAATAAACCGTATACAGGAGTATGCTATGAAAAAGGGTTTGATTTCGCTGTTGGTTGCCGTAGTTATGCTGGCGGCTGGGCTGGCCCAGATGCCCCAGGCGGCGGAGCTGAAAACGTTTACCATTACCTCCGGCCCGCTTGGGGGCGATTTTTACGCCCTTGGCGGTGTTATCGGCGAGGCTGCACGCGGGGTCATGCCCGGCACTACCGTGAGCGTCAACACTGGCGGCTCGGTGGAAAATCTGCTGAAGATTGATGCGGGCAAGGCTGATCTTGGCACAAGCATGATCAAGCTCTATCAGGAAAGCCTCAAGGCCGAAGGCGTGTTTGCCAACCGCAAGCCCGTGCAGAATGTAAAAATCATGATGTATGTGGCGCCCATGCCCATGAGCTTCTTTCTTGTGCGTGAGGATTCCCCCTACACCTCCATTGCGGATATTGCCCGCACCAAGCCCAAAATCCGTCTGCTGACCTCCAAAAAAGGTTCCTCCCCTGCTGTTGCCTCTGAGAACATGCTCAAGCAGTACGGTTTCTCGTTTGAAGACATCAAGGAATGGGGCGGCTCTGTGAGCTACGTTTCCTATGCGGAAGCCTCCTCCCTTATTCAGGACGGCCACGCGGACGCCTATGTAGGCCCCATCGTTTCGTCCATCAACGAGCTGATCACCACCGTCAAGATGAAGCTGCTGCCCATTGATCAGGCGGTTCTCGACAAGCTGAGCAGCGATGGCTACATGACCTACACCATCAAGGCCGGGCAGTATTACTTTATCACAAAGGATACGCCGCACATGGCCGAAACCGTGGTTTTGCCCGTAGGTGCGAACCTGCCGGACGATGCCGTGTACGCCCTGACCAAGGTGCTTTGCGAAAAGCCCGAGATGATCCGCAATGTGCACCAGACCTATTCGGTCTTTGACCCCAGCAAAAGCGCTGATCATATTGCCGTGCAATACATTCACCCCGGTGCCCTGCGTTATTACAAGGAAAAGGGCTGGGTGAAATAATGGCTTCTTCCGAGCAAAAGGACGCCACAGGCGCGTCAACCAAGGTCAATCTGGCCCGCAGCGCTGTGGAAAAAGAGCTTGCTGGCGAAGCCAGCAATGACTTTGGCGAAGTAGCAGGCCTGCAGGGTTTTGCCAGGCTTGTGCAATACCTCATATTCTTTGGCTGCCTGCTGTTTGCGGGCTACCATTGCGTCACCACCATTTTTGGAATGCCGGTGGCCTATGTGCATCGGCCCATCCACGTCATGTTTGCTGCATCACTGGCCTTTCTGGTGTATCCATCAAGCAAGAAGCGCGGGCCTGCGCCCCTTGATCTCGTGCTGGCGCTGGTGGCTCTGGCGGCTTTTGCGCTGCCAGCCATTCAGGCGGACCAGATTGCGGAACGGCTGGTCATGGTTGACGACCTGACCCTTGGCCAGACCATCAGCGGCATTACTGCCCTGGTGCTGGTTCTGGTGCTTATTCAGCGCGTTGTAGGCATGTCGTTGCTGGTGGTCTGCCTGCTGTTCCTGGCCTATGCGTTGTGGGGGAACCATATCCCCGGCATGCTCGCGCACAAGGGGTTTTCGTGGAACGAAGTGGTGGATTATCTGGGGTTCGGGCTTGAGGGCCTGTATTCTTCAGCCATCGGTGTTTCGGCCACCTATATTGCCGCCTTCATTGTTTTTGGCACCTTTCTTGAGCGCTGCGGCGCGGGCGATGTGCTCATGGATCTTGGCCGCGCGCTGACGGGGCACTATCGCGGCGGCCCTGCAAAAATTGCTGTTATTACAAGCGCCTTTTTTGGCACCATTTCTGGTTCGGCAGCTGCCAATGTTTACGCAACGGGCGCGTTCACTATCCCCATGATGAAAAAGGCCGGGTACAAACCTGTGTTTGCCGGCGCTGTGGAGGCTGCGGCCTCCACTGGCGGGCAGATCATGCCCCCGGTCATGGGCGCAGCCGCATTCCTGATGGCGGATACGCTGGGCATACCCTATCTTGAGGTGTGCAAGGCGGCGGTGATCCCGGCCTTTCTGTACTTTTTCTCCATCCTTATGATGGTGGACTTTGAGGCTGCCAAGCTGGGCCTTTTGGGGGTTCCCAAGGAGGAACTGCCCCGCATGAAGGATGTTGTCAAAAGACTCTATCTTCTGCTGCCCATTGTGGTGCTGCTTGCGATCATGATGAGCGGCTACACGCCCTTCAGGGCCGCGATGGCCGCCGCTGCGTCTGCCGTGCTGGTTTCGTGGGGCGATAAAAAGTTTGCCATCGGGCCGCGCCGTTTTGTTGAGATACTTTCCACCGCTGGTCGTCGCATGATCCTGATTGCGGTTGCCTGCCTTGGCGCGGGTATTGTTATCGGCGTTGTGTCGCTAACAGGCGTGGGGCTTAACCTCGCCTCGGTGGTTATTTCCATATCCGGCGGCAGCACCATAGTCGCACTGATTCTGATCATGCTTGCCTCGCTCCTTATGGGTATGGGTACGCCCACCACCGTAGCCTATGTGCTTGTGGCGACCCTGGGGGTTCCCGCCCTGCGCGAGCTTGGCTTCAGCGTGCTTTCTTCGCATTTCTTCGTGTTTTATTTCGGGGTGATCTCAATGGTTACTCCTCCGGTGGCCGTTGCCGCTTACGCTGGCGCGGAAGTGGCGGGCGCCTCCATGATGCGCACGGGCCTGATCGCCTCGCGCCTGTGCAGCGTGGCCTTTATTGTACCGTTCTTCTTCATGTATGATCCGGCTCTGCTCATGCAGGGCGAGTGGCCGAACATCCTTCAGGTTTTTGTTACCGCCACCATTGGCACCATTGCCCTGGCTGGCGGCATGGAACGCTGGTTTTTCCGCCCCATACCGCTGCCGGTGGCCCTGCTGTTGATTGTGGGCGCGTGTCTGCTGATTATCCCCGGTACCATTACAGACATGATTGGCCTTGGCATTGTGTTTGTTACCGGCGCATATTGTAAAATGAGCAGCAAGGCCGTGCAGGCCCGTGCTGTTGCCTGAGGCAGAGCATTAAAGGAGATTGAAGATGGGAAAGTTGATTTATCCTGAAGGTTCCTGGGTAGCGATTGTTACCCCCTTTACCGAAAACAACACCATTGACCTTGGTGTAATGCATGATCTTGTGGATTTTCACGCCGCCAACGGCACCAGCACCCTGCTGGTGCTGGGTTCCACCGGCGAACCCACAACCCTGACCATTGAAGAAAAAAAGACCGTCATCAAGGACATGGCCCGCTACTGCAAGGGCAAGATCCATGCGTTTTTTGGCGTGACCCATGGCGACACCGAAAAAACCATCGAGCTTGCGCGCTACGCGCAGGAGCAGGACGCGGACGGCATCGTTGTGGTGGTGCCTCCCTATCTGTGCCCGGATCAGGCATCCGTGCTGGAATACCTCATTGATGTCTGCCTTTCTGTTGATATCAGCGTGGGTCTGTACAACAACCCCGCCAGAGTCGTGGCCAACGTCAATGCGGAAACAGTCATCACCCTGTTCAATTCCGTGCCCAACCTGGTGGCCGACAAGGAAGCCATGCCCAACGTGGGCCAGATTGCCACCATTCAGGAAGGCACCCATGGCGAGCTGCCCATTCTGTGCTGCGATTCGCCCGCCTATGCCCTGACCCTGCCCGTGCTGGCCTTTGGCGGCGCGGGAACAGCCAACGTGACGGGCAATATTCACCCCCGCGCCATGGCTGAAATGTCCCGCCCCTGGAAGAATTTTGAAGACGTGCAGCGCACCCGCAGGATTTACAACGAGCTGCTGCCCATCATGGAGGCCTGCTACGCAGCCACCAACCCTGTGGCGGTCAAGACCTTTGTGCGCCTGCTGGGCTTCCCTGTCGGTCACTGCAAGCGCCCCATGCGCGATGTAAGCCCCGAAATTCAGGAAGGCATGAAGTGGCTGATTGAAGAATTTGAGCTCAAAAAAATCTACAACCTCAAGTGATGCCTCGTAGTTACAGCTTATAACGATCGCGGCAAACATCGAGGATTTCATGCAAGTAACCGAACTGACCCAGCCGAAATGGTACAAATTGCGCCTTGGCCCAGGCTCTGACCTGTTTCAGGGACTGCGGGATTTTTTTGAGCAGCAGAAGCTTGAACGGGCCTTTATTCTTTCAAGCATTGGCTCCCTTGAAAAAATTATCTGCAACTATCCAGTAACCTGCACAACCATGCCGCCGCCGGTGAAATCCAAAACCATTGAAAAGTTCTTGGAAGTCAACGGCATCACAGGCGAAATGTGGCGCGAGAACAATCAGGTGCGCGTTCACCTGCACGGCTCTGTAACCCACGAGGGCGAAACGCTTTTTGGGGGCGGCATGGCCGATGGCGCCAAGGTGCTGGTTCAGGTTGAGATGGTGGTCATGGGACTGCTGGAACAATAAATTTCTGGAGAAAGATCATGCCTTTTCTTACCTTTACCTGCGAACACTGCAACAAGGTATCTCACCGTTTTCTGCGCCCCTCGCAGGTGCGCGGCACGGTTCTTTGCCCCCATTGCAAAAAGCCCATCACTTCGGGCGGCAAATCTGCATCCGGTTCGCCAGCGCCCGCCAGCGGCCAGCAGGTAACCTGCGCCAAACTGTAGGCGCGTACATTCTTCATTCAATATGGGCGCACCCCTTCCGGCGCCTTGGATTTGCCGGATATCCGCTGCGGGAAACCGCAGCGGCAGGGGGAGCGCGCCCTGAAAAACCAAAATTTGGCGGATACCATGCAGGAGCATGAACTTGTCGTTATCGGTGCTGGCCCTGCCGGAGCCAGCGCAGGCATATACGCCCGCCGGGCTGGCCTCAACGTGTTGCTGCTCGAAAGCGGTAATGGCGGCAGCCAGATATGCAATACGCTTGATGTGGAAAACTGGCCCGGTCTGCCCAATGTGAGCGGGCCGGAACTGGACAAATCCTTTCGCGAGCATGCCGGGCATCTGGGCTGCACCTTTGCCAGGGGCGATGTGCTCGGGCTGGAAGCGCAGGGCGACCGCCAGATTATCCACACCACCAAGGGCGACTATGCGGCGCAAGCCGTCATCATCGCCAGCGGCGCTACCCACCGGCGGCTGGGCTGCCCCGGTGAAGACACGCTGACCGGGGCGGGGGTGAGCTACTGCGCTGTTTGCGATGCGCCCTTTTATGAAGGCGAGGCCGTGGCCGTTGTGGGCGGCGGTAATACTGCGGTGGAAGAAGCCCTCTATCTGACACGCTTTGCCAGCAAGGTGTATATTGTTCATCGGCGGGAGGCCTTCAGAGCGGACAGCGTGCTGGCAGGCCGCGCCCTCGCCAATGACAAAATCATTCCTGTCTGGAACAGCGCAGTGGCAAGCATCAACGGCAGCGAGATGGTCGAGGGCATGACCGTGCGCAATACGGCCAGCGGTGAATGCACCGAGCTTGAAGTGGCGGGCGTGTTTGTATGCGTGGGCATTGAACCCAATACGGCATTTCTTGATGAGCGCTTCCAGCGCGCGGATGGCGGCTGGCTGGCTACGGATGCCCACCTGCGCACATCTGTTCTGGGTGTTTTTGCAGCGGGCGATGTACGCGACACCCCTTTGCGCCAGATTGTCACGGCGGCGGCAGACGGTGCGTTGGCTGCCATTTCCGCCTATCACTGGCTGCAATCCCGCTAGCGAATTTCCAGCCTTGCGGCCCGCGTGGCCTTGGGCTGTGCAGTAAAAATAATCACCGTCTGCGGTACGGCAGATCGGCAAGGAGATTCCCATGCTTGCAATAGACAGAGACAGTTTTGAACAGGAAGTGCTGCAAAGCAGCGAGCCGGTAGTTGTGGAGTTTTGGGGCGAGCAGTGCTCCGTTTGCGTGGCCATGATGCCGGAAGTGGAAGAACTGGCAAAAAGTTTTGAGGGCCGGGTCAAGTTCTGCAAGATACCCATCGCCGGAAGTCGCAGGCTCTGCATTGAACTCAAAATCATGACCGTGCCTGTGTTCCTGTTCTACAAAAATGGCGAACTGGTTGACCGCGTCGCCAATCAGGATCTGAGCGTGGAAAGCATCCGTGCCAAGGCGGAATCCCTGCTTAAATAGCCTTAAAGGGCGGCGCAACGGTACTGGCTGAGTTTTCTCCCTGACCGCAGGCAGACCAAGGACAATACAAACTGACATGGGGCATAGTTGCGTTCGCTTACTGGGCGCATATGACCATGATGGATACTATGGATACCTACGCAAAATATCTCGAAATCCTGCGCGAAGAGCTGATCCCGGCCCAGGGCTGCACCGAACCCATTGCCATTGCCTTTGCCGGAGCGCTGGCGACAAAGGTTCTCGGAACCTTTCCCGACCGCCTGACAGTGGCTTGCAGCGGGAACATGATCAAGAACGCCAAGAGCGTTGTTGTGCCCAATTCCGGCGGACAGAAGGGCATTGCTGTTGCTGCCGCGCTCGGCGCGGTGGGGGGCAACCCCGACTTGCAGTTGCAGGTGCTCACCCCGGTCACCCCGGCGGATGCGGAGCGCGCCCGTCAGCTTGTGGCGGCGGGATTCTGCACTGTGGAGCTGCTCAAGAGCATTGTTAACCTGCACATTCAGGTAACGGCGGCGGCGGGCGAAAGCAGCGCCGTGGTGGAAATTGCCGAAGAACACACCAACGTGGTGCGCATTGAAAAGAACGGCAAGATTCTTGAGGGCGGGGAATACAAGCCTGATGTGCAGAGTCATGAAGAAAGCCGCGCTTTCATGAGTATCGCCGGAATTCTTGATTTTGCCGAGAACTGCAATATCGACGATGTGCGCGATATTCTGGACAAGCAGATTCTGTGCAACAGCAATATTGCCGTTGAAGGCCTGAGCCACCAGTATTCCATGGGTGTTGGCCGCTCCCTGCTTGATTCGCGCGGCAGCGATGTGCGCACCCGGGCCACGGCGGTGGCAGCCGCTGGCTCCGATGCCCGCATGGGCGGCAGCGATCTGCCGGTCATCATCAATTCCGGCAGCGGCAATCAGGGCATTACGGTTTCGCTGCCGGTCATTGAATACGCCCGCGAACTTGGCCTGCCGGACGAAAAGCTTTACCGGGCGCTGCTCATCAGCAATCTTGTGGCCATACACAACAAGTCGGGCATTGGCAGGCTTTCGGCCTACTGCGGGGCGGTCAGCGCAGCCTGCGGCAGCGGGGCGGCCATTACCTGGATGCACGGCGGCAGCTATCAGCAGATCGCCGACACCATCATCAATACGCTGGTCAATGTGTCGGGCATTGTGTGCGATGGTGCCAAAAGCTCCTGCGCGGCCAAAATATCCTCGGCAGTGGATGCCGCCATCACCGCGCACGATCTCTCCATGCAGGGCAAGGTTTTTCCTGCGGGCGAGGGCATTGTGAAGGGCGATGTGGAAGAAACCATCCGCAGTGTCTCCCGTCTGGCCCGCGAGGGCATGCGCGAAACGGATATTGAAGTGCTGCATATCATGATTGATTAGGCGGCGGGCCTGGGCTTGGTCCTGCGCCTGATCCTGCGCCATATCTACAGCCATGCTGTGTTTGCCTGCGCCATTGCCGCGCCTGCCGGGTTTGAGCCCGACAGGCGCGCTTGCTTTTGTGGTGGTGGGCCGCAGATCGCAGTTCTGCACAGGGAGCGTCTTTGTTGGAGCGCAAGGCCACTTGAAAAAGAATCCGCTAACGGATAGGCTCATATATTACACGAGCGCCCAGTGCATTGGCGAGTCTGGCGGGCCTGAGGGCCTCTCTGTTTGACCAAAGGCTTCCTCTGCACGCCGTGCGCGGCAACCCGCATATGTCTGCGGCCTGCCAGCACAGGGCACCCGTTTTATCCGCCTGACGGAGCTGCCGTTTTGGCGGCGCAAACCCTTGGCCTGCATGGCCGGGTTTGTCATCAATCCAGCGCGCCCATTTGGCGCGCGCTTCGCCCCGCGTTATCTCAAACGCCGCAGGGCCGGAAGCGTCACCAAATTTTGAGGAGCATCATGAGTAACGAACCGGACAAGATTATTTATTCCATGATCCGCGTCACCAAGCGTCATGGCCAGAAGGAAGTGCTGAAAGACATTTCTCTTTCGTACTTTTACGGGGCCAAAATCGGCGTGCTTGGTCTGAACGGCGCGGGTAAATCCAGCCTGCTGCGCATTCTGGCGGGCGTGGATCAGGCCTTTGACGGCAAGACCGTGCTGGCCCCGGGCTACACCATCGGCTATCTGGAACAGGAGCCGCTCAAGGGTGAAACCCGCACCGTGCGCGAAGTGGTTGAAGACGGCGTGAGCGACCTCACCGCCATTGCCCGCGAATTTGAAGAAATCAACGCCAAGTTCGCCGAGCCAATGGAAGCGGACGAGATGGACGCCCTCATCGCCCGTCAGGCCGAAGTGCAGGAACTCATGGACGCCAAGAACGTCTGGGATCTGGATTCGCGCCTTGAAATGGCCATGGACGCCCTGCGCTGCCCCCCCGGCGACATGCCCGTTGCCCAGATTTCGGGTGGTGAGCGCCGCCGCGTGGCCCTGTGCCGCCTGCTGCTGGAATCGCCCGACATCCTGCTGCTTGACGAACCCACCAACCACCTTGACGCCGAATCGGTGGCATGGCTGGAACGCTTCCTTTCCACCTTCCCCGGTACTGTCATTGCCGTTACCCATGACCGCTACTTCCTCGACAATGTGGCGGGCTGGATTCTGGAACTGGACCGTGGCCGGGGCATTCCGTGGAAGGGCAACTATTCTTCCTGGCTGGAGCAAAAGCAGAAGCGCCTTGCCAACGAAGAAAGAACCGAAGCCGACCGCCAGAAGACCCTGCAACGCGAACTGGAATGGGTGCGTATGTCGGCCAAGGGCCGCCACGCCAAGGGCAAGGCACGTCTTAACGCCTACGAGGCCATGCTCTCGCACGAGAGTGAAAAGCGCGCGCCCGATCTGGAAATCTACATTCCGCCGGGGCAGCGCCTTGGCAAGGTTGTCTTTGAGCTTGAAGGCGTCAGCAAGGGCATGGGCGACAGGGAACTGATGGAAAACGTCAACGCCATCATCCCCCCCGGCGCCATTGTGGGCATTATCGGCCCCAACGGCGCGGGCAAGACCACCCTGTTCAAGATGCTTGTGGGGCAGGAAAAGCCCGACACCGGCACGCTCAAGGTGGGCGAAACAGTGCAGTTTGCCTATGTGGACCAGGGCCGCGAATCCCTCACCCCCGGCAAGACCGTGTATGAGGTCATCAGCGACGGCGCAGAAGTCATCAAGCTGGGCGGGCGTGAAGTCAACGCACGCGCCTACTGCACGCGCTTCAACTTCCACGGCGCTGACCAACAGAAGAAGGTGGACGTGCTTTCGGGCGGTGAACGCAACCGTGTACACCTGGCCTGCATGCTCAAGTCCGGCGCAAACGTGCTGCTGCTTGACGAACCCACCAACGATATTGACGTAAACACCATGCGCGCCCTTGAAGACGCACTGGACAACTTTGCCGGTTGCGTGCTGGTCATCAGCCATGACCGCTGGTTCCTCGACCGCGTGGCCACCCACATCATGGCCTTTGAAGGCGATTCCAGCGTGGTGTTTTATGAAGGCAACTATACGGACTACGAAGAAGACCGTAAAAAGCGGCTCGGCAAAGATGCCGACACGCCGCACCGCATCAAGTACCGCAAACTGACGCGTTAGCCGCCCGCCGCCGCGCTGCATCTTGCGGCGCGGCGGCTTTGTATGCGGCGGTTTTCGCCGGAGGGCCAATGTCGTACACCGTCCTTTCTCCCCTGCGTTTTTTCCTTTCCAGTCTTGGCATTTGCCGCAAATCTGCCAGCTGGCGACATGCGCTGCCTGCTCTGGCGCTGTGTTTATTGAGCAGTTTGTTCCCTTTGAGCACGCAGGCCGCAGCCTTGCCCAACACTCCAGCAGCGCCGCAGGCCGCGCGCCTCACGCCTTCCGGCGGGTTGCTTGAGGTGGAGCAGCAGGCACCTGTGGTTTCCGCCGATGGCGCAAGTCAGGTGCGCGTGGTCCTGCCCGCCGGGGCCGAAAATTTTCAGATATCCATACCGGGCCATACCATCGTACGCTGGGCATTTTTGCCCCAAACACTCGATCAGGGCGGCAATCTTGCCAAACTGCGCGAAGAGCGCCAGCACGCGTTGATGACCCTTGCGGGCAAGCTTGAGGCCGTAAGGGCCCAGCTGGCATTGTGGGAAGGCGCGCCCGCCGAGGGCAGCTTTCAGGATATGACCCAGCGCGAAAAGCGCATGGCCGAGGTAGTGCCAGCCCTCAGCTACGAAAAGGCCGAGCTGGAGCGCCGTCTGGCCCTGCTGAAGCAGGAGTTGCAGCAGTTGCCGCCAAGCCCCGAGCTTGGGCAGACAGTGCTGATCACCCTGCAAAAGCAGGTATCCGCAACAACGCTGCCTGTGCGTTACAGTTATACGCTGCGCAATTGCGGCTGGCGGCCCGCCTATGTTTTTGACGTGCAGCCCGACAAGGGCAAGGGCGATGCCGTGAGCGTGCGCTTTATGGCCGAGGTGTGGCAGTTTTCCGGCATGGACTGGACAGACACGCGCCTGACGCTTGTTTCCCGCGGGCAAGGCCCGCGTGAACCCATGCCTTTGCCGCACTGGGTGATTGATTCGCAGCCTCAGCCCGTGGCCCAGCCCCTTGCCAAGGCGGCCCCGCGCATGCTGATGGCAGCGGATGCCGCCATGCCCGAAGCTGCCCCCGCTCCTGTTGCGCCAGTGGAAGCCGATACCAGCGGTATGTACGCCGCCTGGACGCCCGGAGAAAAGGGCTTGCCCGAAGGCCGCTCGCGCCTGCTGGTGTTGGCGGATGAATGGAAGGCTCCTTTGCAGTGGCTGGCGCGTCCCTCCGTGGGCGACAGCCGCGTGTGGCTCATGGCGCGTCACACCCTGCCCGAGGGGCAAGCCTGGCCTGACGGGCAGGCCGAATTCAGCGTGGACGGGCAGAGCGTGGGCATGGGGCAGTTCCGCCCCAAAGGCAACGAGGTTACGCTCTACTTTGGCGCGGATCCGCGCGTACAGGTCAATGCCGTTGCCGATTTGCGCCAGCGCGGCGAAAAGGGCTTTATCGGCAAGAGCCGTACCTGGACATGGGGCTGGACGTATACCGTGCGCAACACCCGCGACAGGGCCGTGACGGTGCGCCTTGAGCGGCCCATGCCCATGCTGGTGGATCAGGGCGTTACCGTGACCTACCGCGACAAGCCGCAGGCCCAGCAGGATGCCAAGGAACATCTGCTGTTCTGGAATGTGGATGCGCCAGCGGGCGGCAAGGCCGAGGTCAAGCATGAGCTGACCATCACCTCGCCTGTGGAGATTGAGTTGAATCCCGATGCGCCCTAGGGTTATATCCATCAAAAATTACTAATGATAAAGGCCCGCGTTGCTGTAACGCGGGCCTTTTACTCTGCAACAGGTTGTTGGTTGCTCTTGCTGCGCTCTCGGCTACAAGAACGGTTGTCTAGAACATGCTATTTTCGTTGGCAGATTGGGCTGGGACATCCTGAATGATATCCCAGTGCTCCACGATTTTACCGTTCTTGACGCGGAATATATCAAGAACCGCCTGTCCTCTATCCGAAGGGGAATTGGTGGAGTGGACCTGCAACCAGACCAGATCACCAGACGTAGCAGTGCGCACTATGCGTGCTTTCGACTGCGCCGTTTCCTTAAAAAACTGGCTGAAGTAGTCCACAAAAGGCTTTTTGCCATCCGGCACTTCAGGGTTATGCTGTTTGTAGTTTTCGCTGACAACCTCGGCAGCGCGGGCTACTTCATGTTCGTTGAAAAACTGCTCGTAAAAGTTGACGACCAGCTTGAGGTTGGCTTCCTCTGTCGCGAGGTCGCGCCGGGTATCCTGCGCTACGGCCTGCCCGCCGGTAAGTGCGGTCAGGGCAAGCAGAAACGTCATAATGATGCTGCGAAACATGTTGTCTCCCGTTCGGTCAGTGGGTTAGTAGCCTACAGTGAAGCGTTTGCGCACGTGTTGTGGATGTTCCAGTTCATCAACAAATGCTATGGCATAGTCTTCAAAGGAAATACTTGAACCATTGGCATTGGTCAGCAACTGGTCTTCACCCAGACGAAAAATTCCGGTGCGCTCACCATGGATGAACATGGCCGACGGTGAAAGGAAGGTCCATTCCAGATCGGTTGTTTCGCGTAAGAGTTGCAGAAATTTTGCTCCACCTGAAGCTTCCTTCTTGTACGCCTCCGGAAAATCGGGCTGATCCATCAACCGCTTGCCGGGCGCAACTTCGAGACTGCCAGCGCCACCAACTACCATATACCGTGCAACGCCCGCGCTGCGCACTGCATTGATAAGCAGTTGCGGGTCGCTCGCAGAAAAATAGACTGCGCTTGCAACAACGTCATGCCCACGCAACAGATTGGGCAGGTTTTCCGAATCGTATACATCTCCTTTAACGGGTGAAACGCCTGGAAGCTGGGCGATTTTTTCCGGATGGCGGGCAATGGCCGTGATCTGATGCCCACGACGGGAAAGCTCGGCAAGTATCTGTGAGCCTGCATTTCCTGAAGCGCCAATGAGTGCGATTTTCATGATATTGTCCTTATGGTTTCGATTTGATACAAGGTATGCATTCGAGACTAAGGTATACGTGAAAAGAGAAAGCGCGCAAGAAGTCACGGCAAAATTATCAGGTCATCAAAATGTGACCATTGTCAGCGGGGGGAATTATGAAAGAGGTTGGATCGCACGCAACCGCAAACGAATTTGAACAACCTTGCCCAATCCGGGATGTTCTTGATCGCATAGGCGACCAGTGGAGTCTGCTGATTCTTGAGGCGCTGGAAGGTAGAACCTTGCGGTTCAGTGAACTGCTCCGCGAGCTTGGTGACATCTCCAAACAGATGTTGTCAAAAACACTCAAGCACCTTGAGCAGGATGGGTACATTCAGCGAACCGTTTACCCGGAAGTGCCGCCAAGAGTCGAATACAATCTGGATGATCTCGGGAAGTCGTTTCTTGTGCCCATGAAGCAGTTAGTAGCCTGGGCAGCAGTAAACCACCGAGCTATCTGCAATGCGCGAGTTATGCACACCGAAAAGAACAATCCAGGCTCTCCCTATGCTCCTCGCTGAAGATTGATCCTGCCGGAATTTTTGCCGTAAGCCTTGAGAACACAAATTTTTTCGCGAGTTGCTCCATTAATCTCCGCATGGGCCGCCCATGCGGAGATTAATTTGTGCTTGACTGACTACCTTCCGGTAGGTAGTCAGTCAGGGCAAGTTTATGGTGAGATTTTTGCTCACTCAGAAAAAATGAGCAGATAAAACGGGGGGCAAGTGATGAATGACAAGTCACCATCAATGAACAAAATCTGCAAGGTTGCGGTAGAGCATTTTGCAAGGCGTGGGTATGATGCTTCATCATTGAATGACATTGCCGAAGAAGTCGGCATACGCAAGGCCTCGCTTTATTCTCATGTTTCAGGTAAAAATGAACTTTTTATGATTGTATTTGCGGACGCCTTGAAATCTGAAACAGAATTTGTGAATCAGTCATTCAGAGAAGAATCGTCACGTGATTTACCTGGATTCAGATATTGCTCTGAACTAGAGTCGCGTTATATCTCGTCAGCAGAATTACGCTTTTTGTTGAGGGCTGCCTATTTCCCACCGGTGTGCCTTGGGGCGGATATTGATGCCGGGTACGAGGAGTATCTGGGCAATATTTTTTCCGCCTTTGTGCAGAGGTTGTTGTGCGGCAAAACGCAAGATGAAGACCTGCTGAGAGCCGAGGCAAATACGTTCGGGCATGCCTATCTGGGTATTGTTGACAGCCTGCACGTCAAACTGATTTACACGGACGCTCAGGGCATAGATTCCCGATTGCAGGCGATGTTCCGTCTGCTTTCAGATTCTCTCCGTCTGGCCGGATTACGGGATTGAAGAAAGATATGCTGAAAGGACAGAGTCAAAAACTCGGAACATCACTGGTTGTAATTCTCGCATTGTTGACAGCGCTTGATGCCATGGCCATCGACATGTATCTGCCAGCCATGCCTGTTATTGCAGAGCACATGGCGGTTTCTGCCGGAAAAATCCAATTGACCCTTTCCGTTTTTCTTTGCGGTCTAGCCTTTGGTCAAGCCATTTACGGCCCATTGCTCGACAGTTTTGGGCGCCGCGCGCCGCTGCTCGCGGGGATAGGGATATTTGCTGTTGGTTCCATATTGGCAGCACTTTCCCCTAGTTTGCAGTGGTTGCTGGTTGCCAGATTTATTCAGGCCATTGGGGCGTCAGCGGGTCTTGTGACTCCCCGCGCCATTGTTACGGATATGTGCAGCGTCACCGAGTCCGCGTTGATATTCTCCATTTTGATGCAGGTGATGATGATCGCCCCCATTATGGCTCCCATCATCGGCAGTTTTTTGCTTGGGCATGGCGGGTGGCGTTTTGTGTTTGGAGCACTGGCTCTCATATCTGTTGCAGGATTCATCTGGGGATGGAAGACGCTCCCCGACTCATTGCCACAAAACAATCGCGTGCCCTTCAACCTGCATGCAGTTATTACGGGATATGCCGGTATTACCCGCTCGGCAGCTTTTGTTGCATATACTCTGGCTGGCGGGTGTGTGCTTGGGTCGCTGTTTACGTATATCAGCAGCTCCGCCTTTGTGTTCACCGGGCATTTTTCGTTAACTCCCAGCCAGTTCAGCTATCTTTTTGCGGGAAACTCCGTGGCTCTGGTTTTGGGGGGGCAAATCAGTTCAATACTGCTTAAAAGGGCGTTTCGCGAGGAATCGATAATGTTCTTCGGGCTGGCTATCCATACGTTTGCGGGTCTGGCCCTGCTGTTTTTTGTCATGGTTGGACAGCCCGATCTTTGGTCATACGCGGCGCTGACTGCTCTGGCTGTGGGGGCATTGGGGGCCGTATTCGGCAACATGACTGCGCTCACCATGAACAGCATCAAGGGGCAGGCTGGTATTGCATCTTCATTTATGGGCGCAGCGCAGTATCTGATTTCTGCCGTGATAGGGTACGCCGCAAGTATGCTGCCGCAAAATGCCATGCAGTTGCCGTTGGCAATTTTGATATGCGGTTTGTTGAGTTGCGCCATTTGTCTGTTTGCACATTACAAAGGCGCAAACACAGATCAGAAAATTATCGTGGAACAACGAAATTGCTGATTCCGCGGCAGGTTCATTTGTGATGTTGCAGTCATCAGCCAAACAGGGGCCGTAGCGTCAGCCAGAGGGCAATACTGGCAAGCGTCAGCCCTGCCAGCCCTTCAATAAGCGGAATACGTTTTTCCAACGCCCGCTGCGCGCCGGGCAGCGATATGGCGGCGGCAAGGGCGGCATCCCAGGCAAAGACCAGCAGGGTCATCCACACTCCGGCAAAGGCCTGCTGCGGCAGGGTGGCGGTGGGGCCGAGGATGACCGTCATGAGCGTGAGGTAAAAAACCGCGTTCTTGGGGTTGAGCAGAGCAGAGCCAAGCCCCGTGAGCAGTTGCCTGCCGGGAGAGAGGGGGCTTGCATGGCCTGTGGCGAGGCTGCCTGTCTGGTTATGTGAAGGTTGGCTTGGCGCGTGCTGGTCTGGTGTGGGCTGGTTTGGCGCGGGCTTGTTGTTGGCAGCCTCCCGGCTGGCCCGCAGCAGCAAAAAGCCCAGCCATGCCAGATAGGCCGCGCCCGCAAGCTCCAGCACCCGGTACAGGGCGGGCATTTGCCGCATGACAGACCAGCCGGAAACCGCCAGGCAGATATACAGGGCATTGCCCAGGGCGATACCAATGCAGATAAACAGAGAACCGCGCAACCGATGCCGCACGGCATGACCAATAATGAGAAAAAAATCCGGGCCGGGGCTGAGCAGGGCAAGAAAGTGCGCCAGCGCAAGGGCAGGAAACGCAGCGGGGATCAGTGTGGAAACAGACATGGGTGGCCTCCTTGCGGACAGCACACCCTATTTTTGTTTGCGCGTATTGTACGAATGTGATCGCCCCCGCTGATAGCAGCCCGGCGTGACGGAATAAAATTTTACAAACATGCGGTGAAAGTGGCTTTGATCGGCATAGCCTGCCGCCAGGGCCGCATCGGCAATGCTTTTGCCCTGACGCAACATGGCGCGGGCCTTTTCAAGCCGCAGGCAGTGCAGCCACGCCTTGGGCGGCAAGCCCGCTGTGCGGCGGAATGCGCGCGAAAAGCTCTCGCGCCGCAGGCCAGCCCTGCGGGCCAAAGATGTAACGGGCGCATGATCTGTTTCATGCGGGCCGTTTTCCTCTGCCACGGGCGCGCTGTCGGCGGCCAGCAGAATGTTTGTGGCGGCAAGGGGATAGTCCCTCTTTTTACCAGCATGTTCAGCACTGTTGGCGAGGCAGCCGTATCCCCATTGAAGCTGCCTGAAAAGCGTCACAAAGCGTATTTCCGCATCGTCCGCACCGTTGCAAAAAGCCTCCATGGCGGCCATCCCTTGCTGAAAAAGCGCCGGGTCGCGCACAACGGGCGGCGTTACTTCATACGCTTCGGCTATGCCCAGGGGGCGGCAAATGTTGCGCGCAAACCATGCCGCGTCAAAATAGGCCATAAGGTAGCTGCGCGCCTTGCCGTGCAGAGGATTGCAACTGTGCGGCAGGCCGGGGGCAATCAGGGCGATGTCGCCCTTGAGCGCTTCATGCGCTCGCCCCATGAGCGTAAAGCAGGTGCCGCCCTCAAGAATCAGGCCGAAAGAAAAAGCCGAATGGAAGTGCTCGGCGTAGGGCAGGGTGCTTTGCAGCGTGGTGCGCACCTCAAGATACGGATACTTGTCCGGCGAAATGAAGGTTTGCTGTGGGGCAGAAGGGCGGGGGGGCATGGCTTTTCACCGTTTGCAGTTGATGTGCCTGCAAGTGTAGTCATAGCCATACGGCATGGCAAGCGGGTGCCGCCCTGAGCATACGTGCAGGGGGTCAGGCAAAGAGGCGCACGCGCACTGCTGCGCCACGGCGCAAACCGCCTTTGGACATATCATCGCTGCCGGGCATGGTTATCCAGCCGTCCATGTCGCGCAGCACGGCGGTTTTGCCAGTGCCAGCGGCAACGGGCCAGGCTGTCACGCGCCCATGCTCACGCCCCAACATCACGGGGTAGTGGGTTGGAGCGTTTCCCTCCACAGGCAGGGCAATGCCAAGGCGTGCCAGCACAACTGGTTGCAAGTTCATATGCTGCGGCGAGGCCTGCTGCCCGGCGAGCCTTTGCAGTAGCGGTGCCAGAAAAACCTGCGCAGCCAGCGCAAGGCTGAGTGAATGCCCCGGCAAGCCCCATATGGCTGTCTGCCCCACACGCGCAAGGGTGAGAGGGCGGCCACTGCTTACCCTCTGGTCATGCCCGCATATCTCGCAGTCCGGCAGGCCTGCTATGGCCTGGGCGCTGAAATCGCGTTTGCCGCCGGAGGAACCGCCAATAACCACAATAACGTCGCAAGGCGTGGGGCCGCCGGGCAAGGCCGCGTGCAGATGCTGACCCAGAGCCTGCGCATTGTCCGGCGCAATGCCGAGGTGCAGGCAGCGCGCGCCCAGAGAGGTGGCCAGTCCCTCCAGAAGCAGGGCATTGGTATTGCTCTGGCAGGCGGCAAAGCCGTTCTGCGGGTCAGAATCGCAAAACTCGTCACCAGTGGAAAGAACTCCCAGCACGGGCTTGCGGTGCAGCGGTACCTCTTTGAAAAATTGCGCAAGCAGGGCCATATGGTGCGCCCCAAGCCTCGTTCCCGCCTGTGCCAGCAGCGCGCCCTGAGGCATGTCCGCACCGGGCGCAAGGATATTTTCCCCCACTGCGCACGGGGCGGAAACTGCCACCATTGGCGGAGCATCCTTTGAGTCTGCCGGCTGATCCCCCAGCGTTGCAAATTCCTGCATAAGCACGGCGTCAGCGCCTTTGGGCAAGGTACTACCAGTGTAGACGCGCCATGCCTCGCCTTTTTGCAGCGTGCCGCCGCAGGGCCTGCCCATGCGGCTTTCTCCCGTCATGTGTAGCAGCACTGGGGCTACGGGGGTTGCACCGGCAATGTCTGCGGCGCACACCGCATAGCCATCGCGTGTGGAACGGTGCGTGGAAGGGCAGGGAACAGGCGCATGCATATCTGCGGCAAGCACCCTGCCAAGGGCAGCGTTTACGGGTACAGGTTCAGGCTGCAAGGGGTTTGCTCCTGCAATAAAGGCGGTAATATCCGCAGTTTCCCGCAGGCAAAAATACAGGGACACGCCGTGACCTTCCTTGTGGATTGCACTCCACTGGCTGATTTTTTATTTTTGTAACTATAGTAATTTACAATGGAATTGTAAATATTGTTATATTTTAGTATGTTAAAAAATGTTTAACGTGGTGAAAAATAACACATGAGCTTGACTGCACAAAGCGATTTACCTAAGCTTTGTTCACGCAAACAATAAAAACCATGAAGGTTGTCAGGTAATTGTTGCGCAGAGCCAACCAGTTGCGCGAGTTAATACGTTTTCCACGCGGTATCCCCCCTCACCGTTTACGGGCAACATTTGGCTCAGGGTTTCCTCTCCACCTGTTACCAGCATACAAAATATCAGCCAGAATTAAAAAGAGCACATTGTTCATTGCGGGAATGATGTGAAAAAAAGAACAAATTTGTATTAGACCACAATCTGATGCCTCGGGCCGACCAGGGCGCAGGTTGCCATGAACTTTGGCACACGCTGGCAGGCGTTGTGGATTGCCGGGAATTGCCGCCTCCGTGAAAACAGCGGCTCCGCATAGTAAAGGAAGGGGTGCTATGGCTTTGCTCAAAAACACAATTGCAGGTGATGTTCTGCCGCTGGCTTCTCCCCCAGCCACGGTGCGCAGTTACGATATCCTGACCTACAGCAACGGCAAGGTTGCGCCGTCCGTATTTTTGTCGTGCCGTGAGCAGACGCTGACCATGCATGTCAACGGCGTGCCCTTTGTGCGCGTGGCCTGTTCGGGGCAGCATTTGCGCTACCTTGTGCCGGGATTTCTCTATTCCTGCGGTGTTATTGAAAGCCTGCATGATCTCGCCGGGGTGGACGTAACGCCATTGCCTGTCGCCGCCTCAGGGGCAACGTCTCCCGATGGGGCGGAAGAAGTGCGGGTGGACGTGCTGCTGCGCGGGGCCTGCTGTAGCAAGGCGGCTGGTTCTACGGAGCAGGCCGCCCCCAAGCTCACCATCACTTCGGCCATGGGCTGGAACATTCCCCTGGCAGCCCGAAAACTGCGCTGCATGCCGCGCGCGAAAGTTCCCAGCTGGGAGCCGCGCGTCATTCTGCGGGCCGCGCAAGAGCTGGAAGAACGCTCCGAAGTATTCCACCAGACTGGTGGCTGCCACAACGCAGCTCTGCTCAACAGGCAGGGCATGGTTTTTTATTGCCTTGATATTGGCCGCCATAACGCCATTGATACCCTTGTGGGCTACATGCTTGTGGAAGGGCTGAACCCCGCTGATCATATGATAATCAGCAGTGGGCGCATTGCCTCTGAAATCGCGCAAAAGGCGGTGCGCATTGGCGTGCCTGTTTTTGCTTCTCTTTCTCGTGCCATGTCGCGTGCTGTGGACATGGCGCGCGCAACCGGGTTGACTCTGCTGGGCAATGTAAAGTCCGGCAGCATGCACATATATCATGAAAACGGGCAGCTTGTGCTGCCGTGATGCCGTTGTCGATCATGACAAGGAGCGCTGTATGGCTGATATGCTGAGCAAACTGAAACGTGCCGATGAAGATATGCTGCTCGAAAACCTTTCGCGCCGTGGATTCATCAAGGTAACTTCCTGCGCGGCCCTTGGGCTGGCCACGCTGCAAGCTTCCGAGGCTCTGGCCACCATGAAGGCCTCGCCACTGGTGATTATGGAAAAAGCAGCCGGCATGATCGTGGGCGACCCCACCCTCTGCGTGTGCTGTCAGCGGTGCGAGCTTGCCTGTACGGAATTCAACGACGGCAAGGCCGACCCCAAACTTGCGCGCATCAAAATAAGCCGCAATGCCATGTTTGGGCCGGAGGGCGGGCTGGAAAACACCACCAAGGGCATCTACGGCTCAGGTTCGCTGGTGATTCAGGATACCTGCAAGCAGTGTCCGCACCCGGTGCCCTGCGCCACGGCCTGCCCGCAAAATGCCATTATCGCTCAAAAGGGCACGGGCACCCGCATGGTGCTCAAAGACCGCTGCGTGGGCTGCCGCCTGTGCCAGAAGGCCTGTCCCTGGGGCGTGATGACCTTTGATGAAGAGCAGGGCAAGGCCGACAAGTGCTTTTTGTGCAATGGCGCGCCCAAGTGCGTGGATGCCTGCCCGGCAGCCGCACTGCGCTATGTGCCGTGGAGCGACCGCACCCGCGAGGCCACCACGCGCGGTTCGTTTTCGCTTATGGTGCCCGATGACCGCCGCGCCGCCTGCAACGCCTGCCATGTGGAATCGCCCGGCGGGCCGCGTAACCTCAAATACGAGCAGTAGCGCGCACCCCTTGCACCTTGCAGAGCGAGGCGCAGCGGGCATTCACAGGAAGTACGCTCCATCAGCGAGCCGGAGGAATTTATGGCAAGGAAATTTGGCGGTTATCAGGGCAAGGGCCTGCGGGTCAATCTGAGTACGGGCCGCATCACTGTTGAAGACACCTATCAGTATCTTGACCTTATTGGCGGCACGGGCCTTGGCTACAAGGTTTTTTGGGACGAAGTCCCCCCCAAGACCAAGGCTTATGACGAAGCCAACAAGATAGTTTTTGCCGTGGGGCCGCTGGCCGGTACGGGCGCTTTGTGCAGCGGACGCACGGCGGTTACCACCATCATGCCTGTTTCGTGGCCGCAGCACCTCATCGGTTCCGGTCATATGGGCGGCAACTTTGCCGAGCACCTGAAATACGCGGGCTACGACTTCCTCATCATTGAGGGCAAGGCCGAGCGCCCCGTGTGGTTGCATGTGCGCGATGGCAAGGCGTGGCTCAAGGATGCCAGCCACGTGTGGGGCCAGGGCACCCGCCGCACCACCCGCGTTATCAGCGAAGAAGTGGGGGCTGACGGTACCGTTGCCGCCATCGGGCCTGCCGGTGAAAATCTGGTTCCGTATTCCGTGGTGGTCAACAGCCGCGCCCACACCGCAGGCTGTGGCATCGGGGCCGTCATGGGCTCCAAGATGCTCAAGGCCATTGCCCTTCAGGGCAGCCAGCCCGTGCACATTGCGGGCGACAAGGCCGACTGGGAAAAGCTCATCAACTACCATCGCACCATCATCGGCGCCAACAATCAGCATGTGGTTCCCAACTTCCCCAGTCCGCTTTTTGAGTACTGGGATGCCGGTTCCCGCTGGGTGGGCGCGCCGGGCAAGCGCTGGGGCGCATCTGAAGCCCCCGTTACCCTTACAAACGATGTGCGTTCGCTCAACCGCATTTCGTACCGCACCAACAATGCCGCCTATTTTCTGGGCGACAATGTGTGGCAGTACACCGTGCGCAACAACGGCTGTTTTTCCTGCCCCATCCGCTGTTATACAGTGATGAAGGACGAAGACACGGCGGCCAAGTTCGGCGTCAGCCCCATTCAGTTCAATACCTGCGTGGGCATGTTTGGCGGGCGTGAGTGGTTCCCCAAGCTTTCGCGCAAAAAGAGCGATCTTGCGCGGCAGGCCGGTTTTGTGGGCATTGAACTCATGGACGATCTGGGCGTGTGGGAAAACTACGGCCAGTTGTTCCGCGATTTCAGCAATATGTACGAAGACGGCATCTGGAAGCAGAAGCTCGGCGCGGACGAATACAAGTCCATACCCTGGGAAATGGTGGACGCCTGCAATCCCGAATTCATCAAGACAGCCGTGCATCGCATTGCCTACAAGGAAGGCGAGTTCGGCCAGCTTCTGGGCATGGGCACTGGCTACATGCTTGAAAAAATGGGCATCCCCGAAGAAAAGTGGAAGGACGATCACCGCACAGTCTACTGGAAGATGGGGCACCCCAAGCATCACGCCAACGAGGACGACGGCCAGACCGGGTGCGTCATCAACACCCAGTACAACCGCGACCCCATGTGCCACTCCAACTGCAACTTTGTGCGCAGCGGCCTGCCCATTGATGTGCAAAAGCGCCTTGCCGAGCACTTCTGGGGTTCTGCCGACGCGGTGGACGCCATCGGCGACTACAAGCCCACCAACAAGTACAAGATGATCCGCGCCAAGTGGTCCATCGAGCGCAAGGAACTGCACGACATGCTTTCATTCTGCAACTGGATGGGGCCGTGGATTTCCACACCCAACAAGCAGGATGGCTACATGGGCGACAACAGCCTTGAGAGCAAATACTACCGCGTCCTCACCGGGCACAACCTGGACGTCAAGGAACTGGACCGCTGCGCAGAGCGCGCCTTTAACCTGCACCGCGCCTATACCGCGCGCCAGATGCAGACCACGGACATGCGCAAAAAGCACGACCAGTACCCCAACTGGCTGTTTGAAGACAAAAAGAACAAGGCTCCCTTCACCAAGGGCACCATCCGCATGGACAAGGCCGATATCGAAAAGAGCCTCGACCTGTTCTACGAAGTGCAGGGCTGGGATGTGAAATCCGGCCTGCCCAGCGCGAACCACTACCGTTCGCTGGGCCTCAATGACGTGGCCGATACCATGACCAAGGAAAAGCTGGTCCCCGGCGCGTAACCTTGGAGAGCCTATGAACGATCAGAATCAGGCCCAGAATCAGACGCAGGCGGCCGCCCCCTTTGACGGGGGCGGCGTAGCCGCTCCGGAAACGGAGCCAATCGGCACCACCCATCAGGTAGAAGAGGCCGAAGGCCGCCGACTGGTGGATCAGCGCAAGGCCGACAAGGTGCTGCTGGTGGAAACACTGGCCGATTTCAGCAGTGATGAACGCCTTGTGACCGCCGATGAACTGCTGGCCGCTTTTATGGAACGCGCGGCGCTTGCGCCGCCCGTTACCGTTGCCCAGGTGCGTCAGGAGCTGGAAGCTTTGCCCGACCCGCGTTTTGAAGGGCCGGATTCCCAGACCGTGACCGCAGATATGGCCCGCATCAAGGCCATGGAAAAGGCCCAGCCCGGCTCGGCCCCTGACCCGGAAGTGCCGGGTCTGCGCAAAACCCGCCGTCTGCTGAGCCGCAGGCAGTTGCTGAGTTCGCTGCTGCATCCCGCAGAGGCGCTGGCGGAGCCAGGAGCTGACCCGGCGCAGGCAACGGAATCTGCACCCGTAGCGGAACCCGCAGAGGCCGCTGCCGCTCCCCGCGTGGTGGAGCGCGAGTACGCGGTGGCCCTGCTGGCCGAACTGCTGGCCGAAAGTGAAGACGTGGCGGCTTTTACCGCCTGGGACAGCAAGGAATACTATCATTACAAGCCGCAGATGAGCAGCCTGTATGCGGGTATTCTTTCCACAGCCAACAACCGGATGGTGCAGGTCGCCAGCGTGGTGCGCGACAGCTCGCGCGACTACCCCCGACCTGTGCCCCTTGAGATATTTGAATACCCGCCTTTTCTTTTTGAGGCCGAAGCCTTGCAGCAGTGCCTGCGCGATATGGCGGAAACCGGGGAATACGCGGACATCAGGTTTACGGAAAGCTCCGTGGGCACGGTGTATCTGTATTCCACCCGCTACCTCGATGAGGATTACGCCGCCTTTCTGGCGGAAAAAGAGGACGTGGGGGCCATTGCCAGCCCATAGGCCGCAGGGGCGTGTTTACGGCGCCGCCTTGGCGGCTTGCCCCACGGCAGACATGGGGCATGAAATGATGCAATGCGCAAGCAGGGGAGGATCGCCATGCGGCGCAGACAGTTTTTGAAAATATTGGGCCTCGGCGGCGTGGCCGGAGCAGCGCTTCCCGGTGCTGCCGGGGCAGCCCCCTTTGTCTATGACGGCAGCCCCGATGCCGTGGGCGTGCTGCACGATTCAGTGCGCTGCATCGGCTGCCGCAAGTGCGAGGAAGGCTGCCAGAAGGTCAATGCTGACGTGCTGCCGCCTCTGGAGAAGCCCGTTGACGACAGCTCGGTATTTGAGCAGACCCGCAGGCCCACATTCAAGGCCTATACGGTGGTCAACAAATATCAGCCCGAAGGGCATGCCCCCGTGTTCCGCAAGTTGCAGTGCAATCATTGTCAGGAACCGGCCTGCGCTTCGGCCTGTTTTGTCAAAGCCTTTGTAAAAACAGAGGAAGGCCCGGTAGTGTACAACCCCAAGCTCTGCGTGGGGTGCCGCTACTGCATGATGGCCTGTCCTTTCTACGTGCCTGCCTACGACTACAACAACGCCTGGAACCCCTTGGTGTACAAATGCACCATGTGCGCCCCGCGCCTCAAGCAGGGCCTGTTGCCCGGCTGCGTGGAGGCCTGCCCCAAGGAGGCTCTGGTCTTTGGGCGGCGCAGCGACCTTGTCAAACTGGCCCGCCGCCGCATCATGGACAATCCCGGCATGTACGAAGACCACATCTATGGCGAGCACGAGATGGGCGGCACCAACTGGCTGTATCTCTCGCCCGTGCCGCATGCCGATCTGGGGCAGCCGGATGTGCCCGCTGTTTCCGCGCCGGAACTTACGCGCGGCATGCTTGGCTCCATTGCCGTTATTGCCGGTATATGGCCGGTGATCCTGGGCGGTGCGTATTCCATGAGCAAGCATTACAAAAAAATGGTGGAGCAGGCCCGCAGCGAGGGAGCCCAGCAGGCAAAAGGCCAGAGCTGCGCTGACGCCCATGCAGAAAACGATTCACAAGCCTGCGGCTGCAAGCCCGCTGACCATAATCCTGAAAAGGGCCAGGGAGGCGGACAATGCTGAAGCCTTCGGAACTGCTGAAAAATACGCTTGGCCTGCTCAACACGCCGGGCAACATCATCACCGCCGTCATATTGTTCTGCGGAGCTGTGGCCACGGTCATGCGCTTTGGCTGGGGCATCGGCGCAGTCACAAATCTTGATGATTACTATCCTTGGGGCCTGTGGATCGGCTTTGACCTCTTGTGCGGCGTGGCCCTTGCTGCTGGCGGCTTTACGCTGGCGGCGGGCTACTACATCTTCGGCTTCAACAATCTGCGTTCCATGTGGCGGCCCGCGCTGACCACGGCTTTTTTCGGCTACGCCTTTGTCATCGCCGACCTGCTGTACGACGTGGGCCAGCCCTGGCGGCTGCCGTATCCCGTCTTTGTGTCGCAGGGCACCACATCGCTCCTGTTTACCGTGGGCGTGTGCGAGTTCTTTTACCTCTGCGTCATGGCTGTGCTGTGGTTTGTGATCCCCTGCGAGTGGTTGGGGTGGAACAAGCTGCGCGCCATGCTCATGAAGCTGATCATGCCGCTGGTGGCGCTGGGCATCATCCTTTCCACCCTGCACCAGTCTTCGCTGGGCGGGCTGTATGTGATGGTTCCCTCCAAGATGCACCCCCTGTGGTACTCGTCATGGCTGCCCGTGTATTTCTTTGTGTCGAGCCTCTACGCCGGGCTTTCCATGGTGATCTTTGAAGGCACGCTGGCCCACGCGGGCATGCACAAGTACATGGACGAAAACCACGCCAAGAGCTTTGACGGCGTGAGCCTGAGCCTTGCGCGGGGCGCTTCGCTGGTGATGATGGGCTATTTTGTCATCAAGATCGGCGGCCTCACGCTCGACAATGGCTGGAAGTACGTGTTCAGCGGTTACGGCCTCTTGTGGCTGCTGGAAATGGCCCTGGTCATCGTGCCTGCCTTCATGCTTGCCGTAGGCGTGCGCGAGCGGCGTTACGGCATGATCCGCCTTGCGGCGGGGCTGGCTGTGTTTGGGGTCATGCTCAACCGCATGGACGTGAGCCTTGTGGCCTACAACTACAATCTGCCCACGCACCTCAAGTATTTTCCCTCGCTGGGCGAGATCACGCTTTCACTGTTCATGCTGGTGGGGCTTGTGACGGTGTACCGCTTTGTGTGCGCCAAGATGCCCGTATTGCGCGATCACCCTGACTACAAACCCGAAGCCTGACAGGGAGGACGCCATGCAAACGGTATTTTATTCCCTTTACGCATCCCTGATGTCCGGCACGGGCTGGATGTTTATTTTCATCTGCTTTGCCCTGTTCGGCCTGCTGGGCTTTTACCTCTTTCTGAACGGCAAGGATTAGGCTGGAGCACGTTATGACAACGCTGATATCCTTTCTCACTGGCTGGGGGCTGCTCATATCCCTGCTGGGATGTCTGGCCGGGTGCGTGCTGCGCCTGCGCCAGTGCAAGGCCAGCGGCTGCAATCCCGCGGATTTCGCGGCCCGCTGGCGCGCGCGCCTTGTGCCGCTTGATCTGCTGCGCGGGCAGTGGCCTGTGCGCGTGCTGGTCAACGACGCCATTTTTTGGCTGCTGTTTATGGCTCTGGTGGTGGTGCTGTTTGCCCCCGGCCATGCGGTGCTTATCGGGCGCGGCCTGGGCTTTGACTGGCCGGGCATGGCCTTTCGCTGGGCTGACGGCCTTGCTGTGCTGCTGACGCTTGGGGCGCTGGCCCTGCCGTTGCGTCACCTACTGCTGGCCGACCTGCGCGTTGCCGCCACCAAGGCGGACTGGCGACTTATGGCCCTGCTGGTGCTGCTGCCGTTTACGGGCCTGCTTGCCCGCTCGGGCATACCGGGGTATGGACTCTGGCTCTTGCTGCACCTTGTTGCCGGGCATGTTTTTTTGTGGTGTGCGCCCCGTTGCCAGTTTGCACGGTTGCTGCGCTGATGGTTTTTCTGATCAAAGTCCCCAAGGGGGAGTTAATGCGAACCATATGTAGTACAGCCCTCGTTTCTGCTTGCGCCATGCGGTTTGTGGCCGCCAGTGCAGTGTTTGCCGTGGCGCTGTGTTTTTCTGCTGTTGGTGTCCAGGCAGCTTCTGCGCCTCTGGCGGGCAACACCATCTACCTTGGCGGTCAGCGTGCCAAGGAGCTTAAAATGCCTGTTGTGGCCTTTGACCATGCGGCCCATGCCAAGGCCAACGCCTGTGCGAGCTGCCACGCGGCTGGCCCCGGCGTGGAGAAGAACAGCGCGGGCCTGCCGGTCAATATTATGCAAACGCCGGTGTTCAGCGCCTTTGCGGGCATGAATTCCAGCGATCCTGCCGCGCGCAAGGAAGCCTTTCATGCGGCCTGCGCCACGTGCCATGCGCAAAAGGGCGCTGGGCCGTCCTTGGCGCAGTGTCGCGATTGTCACACCATCGCCGATGCCGCAAAGTTGCCCGTGCAAAAGCCTTACAAACCGCAGATGGACGCCTCCCTGCACCAGCGGCATCTGACCTCCGGCGCGTTCCCTGTAAAGGCGCAGCCCGGTCTGGCCCCCGGTGCAATACTGGCAGAGAATGATCCCCAGCGTTGCGTCACCTGTCACCATGCCAAGGATTTTTCACCCACCTTGCCGCCAAATATCGATTCATGCCGCACCTGTCACGAAAGCGGCCCCGGTTCGGCACTTGCCACCAAAGATGCCGCCTATACGCCGCCGCCCCTGCGCGCCGCCGCGCATGAAGTATGCATGAAGTGTCACGCTTCGCTGGCGGAGCAGAAGCTGCCGCACGGCCCTGTGGACTGCGCCACCTGTCATGACAAGGCGCGCTTTGAGGCCTTGCCCCGCTTTGAGGCCAGCCCCTCCATCATGACCATGAACAGGCCCACGGGCGTGGTGCTGACCGACAAGGTCACGCCGCCTCAGGTGCCGCTTTCGCCTCTGTATCCGCAGGGGCCCAAATGGCCTACGGTCATGCCTGCCGTGCCTTTTGACCACGGCCTGCACGAAAGGGCGCTCAACTGCGTGGATTGCCACCACACCAGCGTCAAGCAGTCGTGCATCACCTGCCACACGCCCAGCGGAGACCCCAAGGGCAAGAATATTCCGCTGGCGCAGGCCATGCACTCTGTTACGTCCAAAAACTCCTGCGTGAACTGCCACACCAGCCTGACCACCTCCGCGCCGGAATGCGCGGGTTGCCATACGCCAAGGCCCGTGAGCAAGAGCGGCAGCAACTGCGCCTTCTGCCACCGCGCCGCCCCCGGCGTGAAGGGCACTGTGGGGCTGATGCTGCCCAGCAATCTGCCTTCGCCCCAGGCCGCAGAGAAGGCAAACGGAACTGTTGGGCTGGAAGCCCCGGCCCTGCCGCAAAGCCTGCCCGCCCAGAATGCCCAGCAGAACGCCAAGCTTGCGCCCGCGGCTATCCTGCTGCCCGTGGAGGCCGCAGTGAAGGCTGCGCAGCAGTCTGCCGATGCCTCGGAAGCAGCGCTTGCGTCTTCTGCCATCCTGTTGCCGCCGCCGGACAAAAATCAGACTGCAAAGCCCGACCCGGCAGCCAACGCTGCTGCGGCCAAGGCCTTGCAACCGGCGGTAACGCCGCCTCCTGCTCAAGGCTCTCAGTCAGCCGCGGAGGTGATTGACGAGCCCAAGCTTGGGCCTGTTTCTGACGGCCTGCCCGAAAAGGTGCGCATAGAGCTCATGAGCAAGGAATTCCGCCCGGTGGACTTTGCCCATGCACAGCATCTGCAAAAGCTGCGGGCTGGCATTGGCCGCAAGGCCGCAGGCCTGCAAGGCATGCATGCCAAGGATGGTCTGGAGTGCGCCGCCTGCCATCACAACAGCCCGCGCCTTAAAGAGGGCATGACGCCGCCGCGCTGCGTTTCGTGCCATCCCGCAAACTTGCCCGCTGGCGTAACTACCATGCCGGACGGCAGGCCCCTGCTCAAGGCTGCCTATCACCAGCGCTGCATGGACTGCCACACGCGCATGAAGCTTGAAAAGCCCCGTGCAACGGATTGTCAGGCCTGCCACATCAAGCGCGACCCGGCGGAAGCCCCGGTCTGGTAAAAGGCTAAAGCCCAATCATAAATGAAAGCATGGCGGCAAAGGAAAAACCTTTGCCGCCATGCTTTTTTTATAAGTCTCTGAGGCGAATGACCGTCTATCCGCCAAACTGGATCATGTGGAAGCGCCGCAGCATGGCCGGGGGAATTTCTGAAACCCAGTGCCCGGTGCCCACGGCCCAGAGGTACGCGGCAAAAAGCACCACAAGGCAGCCAGCGGCAACTGTCCAGAAGGGCACGCGGCTGCGGGCCGCAGAAAGATGGAGGCAGTCTTTTTGCGGGCAGGCTTCAATACAGGCGGTGCAGCCAAGGCATTCCGGCGAATTGACGCGCGTTTTTTCGTGCACGGCGATGGCCGAAGGGCAGGCTCGCTGGCAGCGGCGGCAGCTCGTACAGGTCGCCGCATTGCGGCGCACCGCCACCGGGCTTGCCAATGCCAGAATGCCTAAAAACGCCCCGTAAGGGCAGAGAAAACGACACCACGCATTGCGCGCCACCAGCGAGGCCGCCACAATCACGCCAACCACAATCAAGGTGGTGGTTGAAGCCCGCAAAAAGAAAAACAGCATGCTTGAATCGGCCACCATATTGAAGGGCGCGCCCATGAAGGCATCAATTTCGTCTACGCTCATGGCAAAAAAACTGAAATAACAGAGCAATACCAGTGGAATATACTTGATGGCCTGGAGCGCCAGCTCCAGCTTGCGCGGCGGGTTGCGGTTCAGGCCCAGGCGCTCGCCAAGGCGGCCCAACAGGTTGGAGGCAAGACCCACAGGGCAGATATAGCCGCAAAATCCCTTGCGGAACAGCAGGGCCATGAGGGCGATGGCCAAAAAGAGCGTCAGCCCGGCGGGGTGCACTACGTCCCACATGCCGGTTTCAAACAGGCGGCGCGCGGCCATGAGTTCACTGATGGGCAAAAAGCCTTCCACCGAGGGCGGTTTGGGCGTGAAGATCTGGCTTTTTCCCGTGGCCCACTGCACGTAGAGGTAAAAATTCCAGCCCACCCAAACAAGAAAAATGGCGAATGCGCCCTGTATGCCGCGTCGCAGCAGGGTGGGGGTGAGGCGGCGTTTGGGAGGCTTGCTTGTGAGGGGGGTATACGCTGGCGCTGTGGGCTGTGCAGCCCTTTGCGCGGAATCGGCAGATTGGTTCATGGCGGAATATCCTTTCAGACTGTTCAAGTAAACAATTGCGCCACTGGTTGTGTCATCATCTCGTATGGCTGTCCATGACCGGCATCACATGCTGGCTGCCTTCCCTCGGCGCAGGGGCGGCAATGGGGGCGGCAACAGAAATGCGCGAGAGAGAGCGGATACTGCCCGCACGAAGAAATGCATTACGGGCCTTGTTTGCCCCTGCGCGCCGCCGCAGGCGGGGCCTCCGCTGGCAGCTTGATTTTGAACGCCGCCTTGGGGTAGAATGCCGGGTTATTCATGCTGTGCCTGCGTGAATTCTTTACTTTCGCGGACAAATATCGCATTGTCTGGCGACACCGAAAACAGGCTCAGGAACCATCGCATGATTCAGGTAACCAATCTTGGCAAGCTCTACGGAAGTCACCTTGTGCTGCAAGAGATCAATATGCACGTGCACGAGGGGGAGATTTTCGGCATAGTGGGGCATTCCGGCGCGGGCAAGTCCACCTTGCTGCGCTGCCTTAACGGCCTGGAACCCTACCAGATGGGCAGTGTCAAAGTCATGGGCGTTGAAGTTGCCTCCCTTGAGGGCACGGCCCTGCGTATGCTGCAAAGCAAAATGGGCATGATTTTTCAGAATTTCAATCTCATGTCCCGCAAAAACGTGTTCGACAACGTGGCTTTTCCGCTTTCGCTGTGGGGCGTTGCCAAGCGCGAAGAGCGCGTTATGGAACTGCTGGAGCTTGTGGGCCTTGCCGACAGGGCCAAACAGCGCGTGCAGAACCTGAGCGGCGGGCAAAAGCAGCGCGTGGGCATTGCCCGTGCGCTGGCGCTCAATCCCCGTGTGCTGCTGTGCGACGAGGCCACCTCCGCCCTTGATCCCAAGACCACTTCGTCCATTCTCGACCTGCTGGAAGACATCAACCGGCGGCTCAACCTCACCATCATCATGGTTACGCACCAGATGGAAGTGGTCAAACGCCTCTGCCACAGCCTGCTCATGCTCGACGGCGGCAAAACCGTGGCCATGGGCAAGACGGAGAATCTCTTTCTGTCGCCCACCAAGGAAATGCACGCCATGGTGGAGGATGAGTACACGCTCATTCCCGGCGGCACCAACATCCGCCTCATGTTCCCGCGCGAAATTTCGCAGCAGAGCGTCATCACGCAGATGGCGCGCACCCTGGGCATTGATTTTTCCATCGTTGGCGGCAAGCTTGAACGCTACCTCGACGATGTTTTCGGCTTTCTTATCATCAACGTGCAGGACAAAGACCTGGACGCAGTGCTGCATTATCTGAAAACGCAGAACCTGTTCTGGGAGATTCTGGCCTATTCTGAAAACGCGGGTGAACTAGCATGATTGAGAACATGAGCGGCCTTGCGGCCTACTACCCGCTGTGGGAGCGGTTTCTGGACAAGCTGCCGGAAATTATTACGGCAACGTGGGAAACGCTGGACATGGTGCTGCTCTCCACGCTGTTTTCGCTCATTTCGGGCTTTTTGCTGGCTATCCTCATGATCGTCACCAATCCCATCGGCCTCAAGCCCAACCGTTCGGTGTATCAGGCCGTGGATTTTGTGGTCAATCTGCTGCGTTCCTTCCCCTTTATCATTCTGCTCATCGCGCTCATTCCCTTTACCCGTTTTGTGGTGGGCACCTCCATTGGCAGCGCGGCGGCCATAGTGCCGCTGACCATCGCGGCCGCCCCCTTTGTGGCGCGGCTTATCGAAACCTGCTTTCTTGAGGTGGACAGGGGCGTTATTGAAGCTGCGCGGTCTTTTGGGGCCAGCAACACGCAGATTATCTTTCGCGTGCTGATTCCTGAAGCATTGCCTTCCATTGTGCTGAACGTGGCTGTTATCGCCATTACGCTGCTGGGGTATTCGGCCATGGCCGGAACCGTGGGCGGCGGCGGGCTGGGCGATCTGGCCGTCAAATACGGCTACAACCGCTTTCAGGTCGATATCATGGTGTATTCGGTCATTATTCTCTGCCTTCTCGTGCTGCTCATTCAGGGCGTCTGCAATTTCCTGTACAAGATTTTGCGGTAGGCCTGCGGCGGCGTGTGAACCTTTTTACCCTTTACCCTTGCAGGAGCGCTTATGAAACGTCTGCTTTTGTCTCTGGCCATGGTTCTGGCGCTGGCCGCCCCCTCGTTCGCCGCTGAAGACATTGTTGTCGGCGTGACCCCCTTCCCGCATAAGGACATTATGCTGGTGGCCAAGCCCCTGCTTGCCAAGGAAGGCTACAACCTGGTCATCAAGGAATTTACTGACTACGTGCAGCCCAACATGGCGCTGGCCAGCAAGCAGCTGTTTGCCAACTTCTTCCAGCACGAACCCTACCTTGACAACATGAACAAGGAAAAGAAGCTTGACCTTGTTTCCATCGGCAAGGTGCATATCGAACCCTTGGGCGTGTATTCCAAGAAGATCAAAAAGCTTGCCGACCTCAAGAAGGGCAACAGCGTTTCCGTGCCCAACGACCCCACCAACGAAGCACGCGCTCTGCGCCTGCTGGAAGCCAACGGCGTTATCACCATCAAGCCCGGCGCGCTCGTTACCGTGGCCGACATCACCAAGAATCCCCTTGGCCTCAAGTTCCACGAGCTTGACGCGGCCCAATTGCCCCGCACCCTTGACGACGTGACCGCCTCGGTCATCAACACCAACTTTGCTGGCGAAGCCGGTCTGGTGCCCTCGCGTGACGCCCTCGTGATGGAAGGCAGCGAATCCCCCTACGCCAACATCATTGTTGTGCGCAATGAAGACAAGGACAGCCCCAAGGCCAAGGCCCTCATGAAGGCCGTGCAGTCCCCTGAAGTGAAGGAATACATCCAGAAGAATCTGCTTGAACGCGGCATCGTGCCTGTGTTCTAAAATTCATTTTACGGCATAAATTAAGGCAGCCGCCTTACGGTTCCAGATGGAGCTGTAAGGCGGCTGCTCTTTTGCACGCTTGCCGCGCTGGGCGGTCAGGCAAAAAAACGCTAGGGCAGGGGACGAACCTGCTTCAAGTCTTCGCGGGGGATGGTGTGGGTTTTGCCTGTGTCGTCCTCAAAGCTCACGGAATCATTTTCGGGATTGATAACGGGCTTCTTGGTGCCGATGTAGATGGTGTAATCCTTGGTAACGGCGATGTACTTGGAGCCGCATGCCGTAAGCATGAAAGTGCTTACCAGCAGCAGGGCAAAGATCATGGCGCTCTTTCTCATGGCTAGGTATCCTTGACGGTTACAAAAAATTCGGGCCTGCGAACAGGCCCATACATGATGTGTTAAAGCGCATGCTCCCCTTCTGCCCTCTTGTCAATATGCAATCTGCGAGAGCATTGGGCGCAAGCGTGATATCTGCAGATGCCACGCGCATATGGGAACGCCGGATCAGTGTTCGGAAAAATTTTATGCCGTTTCTGCCTGTTTTGCCCTCAACTGCCGCAGATAGGCCGGGTACCACTGGGTAAATACGGCCACACCGATGAGCAAGGTGTAGGAGATCAGCTCGTAGGTAAGTTCTGAAAAAAAGAACTCCTTCATTTTGAGCCATGCCAGCAGAGCGTTGCAGGTGAAGGCCCCACCCCAGGCAGAAGTAATAATCATGTTTGTGCGCAGAAAGACAGGGGAATCCCAGAGCGCCGGATCGGTGTGATCCCTGGCGTAATCGAGGGTAAAAGGCTTGCGCATGACGACCCCTGCCCATGTGCCAAGCGCCAGTGCTCCATTGGCAAGCACGCCCATGTACCGCACTGTCCACATGTTCTGGAAGCCGATCACAAGCACCGATGCGGCGCTGAAAAAGGCCAGCCCCACCCACAGTATCACCCCCCTGTGCAGCTTGAGCACGCCCATGAGGATGCTGAGGGCCAGAGCGATGCCAAGGCCAAGCTCCAACCGAAACAGGCTGCCGTGCGCAATGATCAGAAACGACAGCCAGGGCGCAAAGGCCAACACCAGCTTCAAGAACCCCATCATGGCATTCCCTCCTGAGCAAAGATTTCGCGCAGCGCCGCAACAAAGTGCCCCAAAAGTCAGATCTAAAAAACAGAGGGTGCTATAACTAACTGAATTTTTATAATTTTATGCCAAGTTTTTCTTCCAGCTTGCGGCTGGCAATAACAATAACCGTTGTTACGGTCAGGGTAATGGCAATGTTCAGCAGTACAAAGGCAACAGGCGGCAGTTGCAAAGGCTTGTAAAGCCACATGAAGACCAGCAGGGGCGTGGGCAGATGAAAAAGATAAAAGCGAAAGCCGTTGCGCTCAAACCATGCAAAAGGCGCAAAAGACTGCAACAGCGGGTACAGCCCGGCTGTGAGCAAGAACATATGATACACCAGCAGGGCGCAGAGCAATGAAACAATCCAGCCGCTCACAGGCGTGCCCGCATAGGGCCACAGCAGAACGATCAGCGCCGTGAGCCCAAGCCCAAGTGCCAGCGGGCGGGTGTGGCACAGGGTATTGAGGGCCTCGTGATTTCTGAACGCGACAATGCCCATGTAGTAGCAAAGAATGAACGAAGGCGCTTCCCACAGGCAATACCACTTGAGCCAGCCGCCATAGTTCTGCAAGCACAGCGCGGCCACAAGGGCCACCATGCCGCCAGTAAGGGCCGTGTCGCGCCCCAGCTTTTGCAGCACCCACAGGGCGATAATCCAGAACAGGGTGATCCAGAACAGCACCAGCAAGAACCACAGGTGGTCTGTAAACAGGCCGAGTGAAACGGATTTCCATGTTTCAAGCAGTGTTGCGTCCGCCGGATGTCCAAACGCGGGGATGGAAAAGAGCGTGTAGAGCGGGGCTACCCAGAGCATGCCCACGCCAAACCAGGGCAGCAGGAGCCTGCGCCCCCTGTGCAGCGCGTGTTGCAGGGGGGTGCGCTTGCCGGCATCCCACGAGGCGGCAAACAGAAAGCCCGATGCAAACATGAAGCACTGGATAAGGGTAGAGCCGGAGATGGCCGTGAACAAATCTGCCCAGGGCTGCGGGGTATCCGCATAGAGCTCCCAGAACGGAAATGGCGTGGCGTAAAACATGACACAGTGCATGACCACAACCAGAAAAAGGCACTTGGTTTTCAGCAGGGCAATGTGGGGATAGTGCATTGGGGTCGGCCTTGGTGGAAGTATGCGAAATAGCACCCGGAACAATGCCCGACAATAACGTGACCCGCCGCGCAGGGCAAGCGGGTTGCATCTGCGCGGCGGGCCGAAAACGTCCGCTCATGTCAGCATGTGTCAGCAAAGAGCCAGGGATTAAGCACTGGCCTCCGCAATCCAGCTGGCGACCTCATCCACGGTGGGAACCCTGCCCGTGCATTTAATCTGGCCGTTGACCATTACCGCCGGAGTGGAAATGATGCGCGCGGCCATGATTTCTCTGAAATCAGATACCTTGAGCACCGAAATTTCACCGCCATCCTGTTCCGCAGCCTGACGCACCACGTTTTCCGCCTCTACGCAACGCGCGCAGCCGGGGCCGAATACCTTGATTTCCATTTATTTTGCTCCTGAAAGTTATGCCAGGAATGCCCCAGTCAGGTTGAACAGCCAGCCCACCAGGGTGAACATAAGCAAAAGATAGCCAACAAAAACAGCCAGTAGTTTGCCTGTCATGACCTGCCGCAGCATGAGCATTTCCGGCAGGCTGACCACAACCGTGCTCATGCAGAAGGCCAGAGTGGTGCCGATGGGCAAGCCCTTGGTCAACAGGCTTTCCATAACCGGGATGATGCCCGTCACGCTGGAATACAGGGGGATGCCCAGCAGGACGGAAAGCGGCACCGACCACCATTCCCCGGCGCCAAGATGCTCGGCAAACCAGTTTTCCGGCACAAAGCCGTGCAGGGCCGCACCCAGCCCAACGCCGATGATCACCCACTTCCACACGCGGCGAAAGATGGTGGATGTTTCAGACCAAGCAAAATCGTGCCGATGGCGCAGAGTGATCTGCGGGGAGCAGGCCGGGTCTGCACCCGTGCCGCTGTCTTCTTCCGCCTGCGCGGGCATGTTGGCCATGGCCTCAAGAATAAAGGGGTGCAGCCAGCGCTCGGCCTTGATGGCGTCCATGAGGCAGCCGCCAATGATGCCCGCGGTCATGCCCACAACCACGTAGGCCACGGTGATCTTCCAGCCCAGCAGACCCCACAGCAAAACCACTGCCAGTTCGTTGATAAGCGGCGAGGTGATGAGAAAGGACATGGTGATGCCCAGGGGGATGCTGGCCGTGGTGAAGCCAAGAAACAGGGGTATGCTTGAACAGGAGCAAAAAGGTGTGATCGCGCCAAAGGAGGAGCCAAGAAAATAGCCTACACCCTTTGCCTTGCCGCTCAGATAGTCGCGCACCCGCTCCACGTTGAGCCCGGCCCGCGTCCATGCAATGGCATAAATGAGCGCCACCAGCAAAAGCAAAATTTTTGCCGTGTCGTAAAAGAAAAACTCCACGGATTCCGCAATGGGCGAGCCAGGGGCAAAACCTATGAGGCCCACTGCCAGCCAGTGCGCCGCAGGCTGAATGACCGAATAGGCCAACCACCACAGCGCGCCGAGGGCGGTAATAGCCCCAGCGTATCTGAGATTCCAGGCGCGCGCTTCTGGCGCTTTGTGGGTCTGCATCGCATTGTTTTTGCAGCAGCATTTTTGTTGAAGAGGCGTGTTCATGGCGAATGCCTTTATTTTGATGCTTGTTGGATAGTTGACTTATTGAAGCGAAAAAAAGGGCAGCGCCCTTATATTCATAATTTCGGGAGGATGCCTGGTAATACGCCGCTTGCCGTCCGGAACTTCTGGCATTCACCGGGGTTGGCGGAGCAGCATTCTGCCGTCAGATAGGCGATCACCTCAAGCATCAGTGGGATGCTGGCCTTGTAGCGCATAAAACGCCCCTCCTTTTCAACCGTCACCAGGCCGCTATGCACCACGGCCTTGAGATGAAAGGAGAGGTTGGTGGAGGGAATATCAAGCTGACGGGCGATTTCGCCCGCCACCAGCCCCTGCGGAGCGTTTTTGACCAGCAGCCTGAAAAGGTCGAGGCGTACCTCGGACGACAGGGCTTCAAAGATGCTGGCGGCAGTTTTGCTTTCCATAAAATGATATTTCAACATTAATTGATCAGTGTCAAGGGGACGGAAAAAGCTGCGGCAAACAAAGGTTCGCCGCAGCTTTTAATGAATTGATGTATCTGAGCCAGTGGTGGGCCGATGCGCCACTGGCAGCGTTGTTATGCTCTGCTAGGAACTGCTGTGCCCGTTGCCGTTTCCGTTGCTCATGGAGGCAATGGTTTCGCGCAGGTCGGCGGCCATCTGGGCCACCTCGCGGGCGGTGACGCCAAGCTCCGTCATGGCGTTGGAAATATCCAGCGCAATGGAATCAACGGTGCCGATGTTGCCGTTGATTTCTTCAGAAGCGGCAGACTGCTTTTCAGCCGTGGTGGCGATTATGCCGATCATGTCGGCGGTCTGCATGACCTGGGTGACGATTTCCTTCAAGGCTTCCCCGGCCTGCGTCACAAGCTCCACACCCTGTTGCACGCTGGCGTCAGTTTCGTCCATCAGCGCAATATTGCTGTGAGCGCTGTCCTGAATGCCCTTGACGGCGGAGGAGACTTCCATGGTGGCCTGCATTGTTTTTTCCGCCAGTTTGCGTACTTCATCGGCAACCACGGCAAATCCGCGCCCTGCCTCGCCAGCGCGGGCGGCCTCAATGGCGGCGTTAAGGGCCAGCAGGTTTGTCTGGTCGGCAATATCGCTGATGATGCCAAGGATTTTGCCCACGTCCTGCGCCTTGCTGCCAAGATCGTGCAGCCCCGTGCTCATGGTGGTGGTGTGCCTGCGCACGTCGGCTATGGCCTCAATGGATTGGTCGGTGATCTTCTGGCCGCTCTGGGCGCGCTGCCGGGCCTGATCCGCGTTGCCGGAGGCATCGCCAGCATTGCGCGCCACATCCACTATGGAGGCGTTCATGGCCTCAATTGCGGTGGCGGTTTCGCGTATTCTGTTTTGCTGGTTGGCTGTACCTTCGCTGGTATGGCCGATGCGTTCCAGCAACTGGTCGGATATGTGGGCCAGGTGGGTGGCAATTTCGCCTGCATTTTCCGCCACTCTGGCGACCATGGCGCCGTTCTTTTCAATCTGGCGCTGATTCTTTCTGATCTCGGTAATGTCGTTCCAGAATGTCACCGAACCCATGAGGGTATTATCCATATCAAAAAAGGGCGTGGCAGTAACCGTAACGTGGCGTAGGTTGCCTTTCTCCGTAGGGAGCTCCCGCTCTGCCACAAATTTTTTGCGGTGCAGCACGGCGCGCACGGCTGTGGTTTCGCGGTTTTCGTCATTCCACAAAAATTTGCCCGATGTCAGACCGATAAAACTCTGCGGCTTTGCGGTTTTTTCCAGCAGATCGCACAGATGCTGGTTAAGCCAGAGAATTTTTTTGTCTGCGCCAATGATCAGGCAGGGGGCGGCAATGCCATTGAGCACGCCTTCCGAAAAGCCAAGCTTGTCTTTGAGCTGCGCCACCATCTTGCCAATGTCGGTGGAGAGCGTGGCAAGCTCGTCCTTGCCCTGCTGGTCAAATTCCACGGCAAGGTTGCCTGCGGCCACCTGCCCGGCATTGGCGACAAGCCGCGAAATCCGGCCAATGAGAAAATGGCGGATCGCCAGCACCGTAAAGGCAATCAGGGCCAGCAGGCCCACAGCCCCCATGATGGACGTGCGCAGCAACTGGTTTTCCATGGCAGTCCAGGCATTGGTGACGTCAAGTTTCATCACCAGCTGCCCGAGGATTGGTTCAGATTCGCCGTGGCAGTGATGGCACCTGCGCTGGTTGGCGATGGAAAAAACGCTGCCCAGAATTTTTTTGCCGTTCTGGTCAATAAAAACGGCTTCTTCAATGGGCTGTTTGAGGCCGCGCACATGCAGGCCCGCCAGCTCCTTGTCCGCTTCTACGGTGGCAAAATCCTTGCGCAGGGTGGTGTCGTCCGTGCTGTAGGTGATATTGCCCGTGTATGAGGTCATGTAGGCGGTAATATGCCCGAATTTACTTTTGATCTTGCCGAACTCGTCGGCAGTTCCCTTGTTGTCGCCCACGATCATGGGCTTTTCAATGCCCATGTAGATCAGCCCTGATTCCATGTGCGCGCTGGAGCGGATTTCATCAGTCATAAGCTTTTTAACCCCGGCATATTCCAGGGACATTATGCAGCTTATGACGAGAAACGTAATGGTGACAATAGATACCGTAATCTTGAAATTAAGCGATCTGGATAAAAGCATTGCTACCCCCGAACTAGTGCGCGCCGGAAAAGATCAGTGGCTTGAATTTGAAATCCTGAATCCGCTCGGAATTATGGCATGCCGTGCAGGTTTCCACGGCAGGCCTTCTGCTGATGGATTGAGGGTCCTGATTTTCCGCATGTTCGCTGCCTGGGCCGTGGCATGTCTCGCAACCAACATCGGCCAGTTCGGGCGTTGTTTCTATGCTTTTGAATCCACCCTTGTTGTAGCCTGTAGTGTGGCATTCGTAGCATTTTTGAAGCTCATGCTCCTTGAGCTTTGGCTTCATGATGGCTACAGAATCCCACGAGTGGGCTTTTTTGGAGTGTTTGATAAAAGAATTATACTGCTCTTCATGGCATGGAGCGCAGTTTTTAGAGCCTATGTAAGTTTTTGAGTTGTCGGCATTGCCTGCTTGAACAAAAAATAGCTGAACAAATGTGAAAAGTAGGGCTGAAAGAATACATTTTTTAGATAAATACAGCATCATCACGTTCTCTTTGATGGTTGTTTTTGTAGCCAGCCTGTAGCGCCTGTGAGGAACGGAGACTTTGTCACTTCAAAAAACGTAAACCCATGAATCGTGAATCAGTGCGGAAACCCTATATCCTTCGCAGGGCAATGCCGCAGTAACGCAGAGCCTTTCGGCACGTTTTATTAAATGATTATGCCTTGTTTGGAATTTGTGCTGTTTTGCTCACTTTCGTGGGTGAGGATCAGGCCAATGCCGCGCCAATTATGGGATGCAGTACGCACTCTATAAAGTTGTGACCTGACGTTGTTATACGCAAAAAATTTGGAATTGCACTCACTGATCAAGCAATGAATAGGTTAAAAACGATAATAGTATTGTTTACAGGTGGAGCGCCCAAGATTAATTAACCATATCTTTTTAATAAGTATCGGCTGTTTTGCGAAAATTTCCACAAAACAGGCACATATTTCGATGGTTAGCACAAAAAAATTTTAAAGTGAATATGCTCACGAAAACAGGAAAGGTCATCTCCTGTGCAACAGTATATAGTAGTTGCAGTTGAATATATTTTTTTACTTCAATACATGAGTCTTAGATGTAATTTTTATTGAACACTGATGTTTTTTGTTGATGAATAAGAAAATGATTGTCAATTTTGTTCATTTTTTTATGTTGCAGGTATAAATCTCAAATCATGGGTGCAGGGGGGTGCGTGGTCGTGCCAAGCTAATGCTGGAGAAAACAATCTCCTCATGAATATTGACCGGATTAATGCATATTGCGGGGGGGCGATAATGCAGGGGAATGGCAGATCGCGCGGGACTTGCGGCGGGCAGTATTTTAAAGGATTCAGGCTTTGAACGGCAGGGCGGCGCGTAGTTCATCCACGCCAGCGAGGGTGACGGAGCTCAGCGCAACAATTTGCGCTGTCCCCGCGCTGTGCAGAAAGCGCCGTGCGCGTTCCGTGTTGGCTGCGTCCATGTCTGTCTTGCTGATGACGCCAACGACGGTGCGATTGAATATGCGGGCAAATCCCGGCGGGAAGGCGGAGGTTGGGCGGGTGGCGTCCTGCACAAAAAGAATGGCCGCGCATTCGGTGGCCAGGGTGATGAGGGCGCAGTAGAAGCGGCGGTTTTCCAGAAATTCCGGCGGGGGAAAAACAAATTCTCCGGCGTATTCCACGGCCATGGTACGCCGCAGATCCGGTACGGTGCAGCCCAGCAGGCGGGCAACAGTGCGTCTGCCCACCCCCCGTTCGCCCATAAGCATAATGCGGCGCACGGCAGGCCTATGACCGGGTGCAATCGGTCAGGTCGTAGTGGAGCACATCGCCAAAATAGCGCAGCACTTCACGCAGCCCGGCTTCCACGCTGGCAACATCGCCGGTGAGCAGCAGGGAGCCGCCAAACCTGTCCAGAAAGCCGATCTGCACATCGGCGGCCTTGGTGGCTATATCTGCGGCAATGATCACGCCTTCGCTGGGCGTGATGGTGAGGATGCCGATGGCGTCTGTTGCGCTTTCGTCAAGGCCGAGCTTGAGGGGAATGTCGCGCTGGGGGCTGGCGATAAGGTGCGCCAGAGTGATCTGCCTGCCGGGCACATACTCCTGTATGACGCGCTGTTTCGCTTCTTCCATGGTGCGGCTGCCTGTTTGCTTGAAGGAATGTGATGTTTGCGCGGGGAGTCTGGCTCCCCGCGCAAGGGGTTGCCCGAGAGTAAACTGGTTAGAGCATTTCAACTTTGAAATGCTTCACATTTCAAAGTTCATCTGCTTCTAGAGCAACTGCTTTTTGAGATCGTCGCTGGGCGAGGGGATCACAATCTTGCTGACCACCGGGCCGCCGTCCGTCACGTTGGCAGCGCCAGCGTCCACAGAAGATTGCACGGCGCTGACCTCGCCCGTCATGAGCACAAAGGCTTTGCCGCCCAGGCCCGCAGAAAGGCGCAGCTCCACAAGCTGCACATCGCCAGCCTTGGCTGCGGCATCTGCCGCCAGCACGCAGGAGGCTGCGGTGTATGTTTCAATAATGCCGAGAGCGTTGATCTTTTCCCTGATTGCGGTGCCGTTCATGGCAGGGATAACGCTTTCGTGCACGTTGGGGATGATAAAGGAATCCACCACCAGATCCGCTCCCAGGTGCAACCCGGTCTGCACGGAGCTGGTCACGGCTCCGGTATCGCCGGTGATGACCACAAGATAACGGCCAGGGCAGGTGGGGCGGGAGATAACCAGCTCCACATTGGCGGCTTTGACCATTTCGTCCGCCGTCTGAATGCCCACGCCGATGCTGTTCAGTTCCACACAGCCTATAGTGCGTAATTTCATGCCGCTCACCTGTTGCTTCACGCCTTGATGGTTATGATGCCGTTTTCAACGGCAGTGACCACGCCGTCAATGCTGGCGTGTACGCGCGCGCCCATGGCCCCTTCGGGAATTTCACCGATGAGGTCGCCTGTTTTGACGTGATCGCCCGCATGCACCACGGCAAGGGCGGGCGCGCCTATGTGCTGGCGCAGGGGAATGCGCACTTCCGAAGGCGTGTAGTCACCGGCAAAGTGCGGGTGCGCTTCATAACCCGCAAGCCCAAGCCTGCTCACAAGGCGGCTGGTGGGAATCCTGCGTTCGTCGCGGAAACGCGAGGCCACAAGGGGTTCGCCCCTGTTTTCCCACTTGACCCCGGCGGCCATGAGTTCCTTTTTGAGCTGCGCGTTCACTTCCCTGGGCGAAAGGCCCATGGGGCAGGCGAACTTTTCGCAGATGCCGCATTCGGAGCAGAGCAGGGCCTCGCGCGCGATGGGCGAATCCACGGCCTGCCCGTCAAGCACGCGCATAAGCCGGTGCGGGTGCAGGCTGTGACCAAGCAGTTGCCGGGGGCAAAGATCGGTACACTGCGAGCACTGACAGCATATGGTGTTGGTAAGGCGTTTGACCGTATGCGGGTCCATGACCTTGCGGCACACCACGTTGTGATCGGGCGGCAGCACAAGCAGGCCGCTGGTTGTCTTGGTGACAGGCTGATCCGTATCGGGCAGCACGCGGCCCATCATGGGGCCGCCGTCCACCACGCGGTATTCGTCAATGGTCGGCCCGCCCGCAAATTGCAGCACCTCGGCAACCCTGGTACCCACGGGCACGCGCACCACCATGGGCTTGCGCACCTCGCACCCCACGGTGAGGTAGCGGTGGGTTACAGGTTTGCCGTCCAGCGCGTGGGCCACATTGCAGAGCGATTCCACATTGCTTACCACTGCGCCGATCTGCAAAGGAATGCCGCGCTCGGGCACAATGCCGCCCAGCACTTCATACACCATAACCTGCTCGTCGCCGGCGGGGTAGAAGTCGCCCAGTTCAAAGGCCTCGATGCGCCCCTTGCCAAGGCGGGCAACGCCTTCGCGCACACTCTGCATGGCATGGGCGTGTTTGCCCTTGAGGCAGATGACGCCGCGCCCGGCCCCTGTGCAATCCATCATGGCCTCGAGGCCGCGCACCAGAGTGTCCACCTGTGTTTCCATCAGATACGGATCGCTCATCAGCAGCGGCTCGCACGAAGCCCCGTTGACCAGCACCGTCTGCGCGGCGGCATCGGCCTTGACGTGTGTGGGCAGGCCTGCGCCCCCCGCACCTACCACGCCAGCCGCGCGAATGGCGTCAACAATTGGTTTTCCCATGATGTCCTCTCACTGGAATTATCGCAAAGCGGGCCGCCAGAGCATTTCACTCCTGAAATGTTCGCTTATGACAGGCCAAGCCTGCCTGCTCGCATTTCGTGGCAAGGATTTTCAGAAAAATCCCTGCAGAGCAGTTACCCCATTTCCTTCGTAAACTGCCCTAACCGCACCCGCCGCAATCACACTGCCCGGCTTCAGGCTTTACTTGCACTTGGGCAGAATCATTTCCACTTCTTCATGGGGGCGGGGGATCACGTGCACGCTCACGAGTTCGCCCACGCGCGAGGCAGCGGCAGCGCCCGCATCGGTGGCGGCCTTAACAGCGCCCACATCGCCGCGCACCATCACGGTCACCAGACCGGAACCCACCTGTTCGCGACCGATAAGGGTCACGTTGGCAGCCTTGACCATGGCATCGGCAGCTTCCACAGCGCCAACAAGACCACGGGTTTCAACCATACCGAGAGCGTCAGTCATTATAGCCATTGTAATCTCCTTTTATGTTTGCGTATGCGCGGCAGAGGCTTAAGCGTGAAGGCTTTTGCCGATCACTGCCACGGTTTCCAGCGTCACCTTCCGCAGTTCATCGGGGTCGGTGATGCCATAGTGCTGTTTGATGATGGCGGCCACGCCGATGAGCAGGTCATCGCAGTGTTCGTCATGCCCGTCATGCGCGTGCTGCGAGCATTCACCATGTGCGCAGTGCGCGGCGGCCTCGTCGTAGCTTAGCTGGACGCCGCGTTTGCAAAGTTCATCGCGCGCTCCGGGGGTCAGAATCTTAGCAGAGTCCATCACAAGCTTGTTGCCGTGGATGAACTGATCAAGATTATCAATGGTTATCAGCGTTTTTCCCATATGTGCCTCGTTCGTTCCGCAGGCGCGGGTTATTGTTGGGCGTCATTGGCGCTACGCCGCGCCGTGCCCGCCAGCGCGCTGACCACTTCCGGGTCGGGCTGGGGAATGACCACCATACGCATCAGGTTGTTGCCCAGCACGTCAGCGGCTGCGGCTGCGGCTTCACGCACGGCGGCCACATCGCCTGTCAGCACAAAGTATGATTTGCCGCCAATGCCCTGGCCAAGAACCATGCGCATCAGCGACACCGCCGCCTGTTTGACGGCTTTGTCTGCCGCTATGACGCTGTCCGCCGCGTTGCGGCATTCAACAACGCCCAGGGCCGCGCCGCCGATTTCAGCGGGCATGCGCCGCAGAACATTGAGCACCTGGCTGGACACATTGGAAACAACATAGCTGCCCGCAAGGCGCGCTTCCGTTGCTCTGGCGGCATGCACCGAGGCGTCAACCGCCTCTCTGTCTCCCCCCACAAGGATGAGAAAGCGCCCTGCGCAGACAACGGAAGCGCGCACCAGCGTGACCGGAGCGGCCTTGAGCATGATATCGGCCAGCTCCGCCCCAGCGGCTATGCTGCGGCTGTCCACAATGCCCAGTGTATCCATGAGCTATTCGCTCTCCGGGCTTTTGCCCATCATTTCTTCCTGATCCAGAATGCCCACAATGGCTGCATCAACAGGGGATTCCTGATTGTACAGAGCCTTGCGGGCCGGGCTGCCGGTGGTGATAAGCACGCGCTCGCCAATACCGGCTCCCACGCAGTCCACCGCCACAAAACTTTCGGCCAGCCTGTTGTGGGCGAGGTCAAGGCGCTGTACCACCATGAGCTTGAGCCCGTTGAGGGAATCTTCCTTTCGCGTGGCCCATACGTTACCGACGACAATGCCTATCAGCATGCGACACCTACAGATCTTTCAAAATGGTCATGTTGCGTTCCGCCGCCGCATCCTGCGCCAGCGGTGTTACAACGGCCCCTTGGGGAGCACGCAGGGTGCGCGCGCCCGTTGCGGCGGCCTCGGCCACATGGTTTGCGGTTATAAGACAATCGCGCGTGCGCGACGCTTCCGGCGCGGCCTCGGTGAGTTCCGTCAGGCCAAAAGCCGCAAGCCGCGCTTCATATTCTTCATACAGGCGCAAAAGCGCGTCCGGGGCAGTGGCGGCGTGTGCGCGGTAGGCAAAGCCAAGGGTGCGCACCTGTTTGCCCTGCAAGAGCAGGTCAAGCACTTCGCGCTGGGCAAGGCTTGAGCCGCGCCCCAGCGCCAGATCCGCCATATCCGGGCAGGAAAGCTCCGGCAGGATGTAGAGGGCCGGTTCCTGCCCGGCGCTCTGCCCCTGAAAGCACACCTGCATGGCGCTGCCGAGGCGCTTTTCCACCTGACGGGCGAGGGCTTCGTCCCTGGGGGCCAGCACCTGAGCCACGGACGCGGGCCTGGTATCAAGCTGATCCAGCACGGCCCGCACTACGGCGGTAATGAGTGTGTTCAGTTCCACGGGCATAAGCCGCGCTCCTATAATCATTTAAGGCTTTGAATTATATTCGTAAAAGCAAAATGCTCTAGTCAGTGCAGTTGAGTGCGATGCCCAGCGGCGTCACCAGAAAAGGATTGGCGGGCTTGAAAGTGGGCACGCCTGTGTCCTTCTGGATGATGGATTCCATATCAGCGAGGCAGCAGGTGCCGCCCACAAGGTACAGGGCCGAAACCTTGCGCCCTTGAATGTGCTTCCTGATGATGGCCGCCATCTTTTCAATCACGGGCCGCACCACGGGCAAAAGTTCCTTGTGACGGCTCGCGTCCTTTTTCAGGTCTTCAGCTTCGTCAAAGGGGATGTCGTAATTGCCCGCCAGCACGAGCGAAACGTGCGTTCCACCCGTGGGTTCGTCCGCCACGTACACAACCTTGCCGTCCTGCAACAGGGCAATGCCGGTGGTGCCGCCGCCGATATCCACGATGGCGCCGTCGCGCACCTGCAAAACGCTGTTGGCCGCAGTGGGTTCGTCAAGCAGGGCGGTAACGCGGTAGCCAGCGGCCTCCGCCACATGGCGGTGGGTTGCGCAGTCACGCTCGCTGGTGCCGGGCGGAACGGCAATGGCGGCATTCTCAAGCTTGCGGCCAAGGCGTTCTTCCAGCTCTTCGGTCAGCTCGCGCACAATGCGCGCGCCGCCCGCGTAGTCCACCACCAGACCGTCACGCACCACCTGGGCAAAGCGCATGGCACAGGCCACGGGCTCGCGTTTGGCATTGACCACAACCACCACAATGTACGCGGTGCCAAGGTCTACGCCCACATAGAGGGGTTCCGTGGGGCTGACCTTGCGGGGATTTTCCCGGCACTGGTCAAGCGTGGCGATCAGTTTATCCGCTGCGGCAAAGTCCATATCAGCCCCTTGAGCGCCGCACGATGACGCCGGTGACGCCGGGCTTCCAGCCTGCGCTGTTGCCTTCGTCCGCATCAATGTGCATGGCAAGTTTAAAGGAGTCGCTCACGCGCACCAGCACGTCTTCAAGAATCATGGGCCGTTCCGTATCAAGACGCACGGCGACCTTGTCCTTGTCCTTGAGGCCGAAACGCTCGGCATCATCGGTGTGCATGTGGATGTGGCGGGCGGCAACAATCACGCCCGATTCCAGGCCCACAATGCCCGTGGTGGATGCAAGCACAATGCCAGGGGTGTCCTTGGTGTCGCCGCTCTGGCGCACCGGAGGATTGATGCCCAGAATGCGGGCATCGGTCTTGGAAAGCTCGATCTGCGAAACGCTGCGGGCGGGGCCGAGAACGGCCACCTTGTCCATGACGCCCTTGGGGCCGATCAGCCGCACGCGTTCAACGCACAAAAATTGTCCCGGCTGCGAGAGCGGCCTTTCGGGTCGCAGGGCCTCACCGTACAGCGACAGCGCATCTTCGACGCTCAGATGGACGTGACGGGCGGAAATCTCCACCGGGATGGGCCCGGCGTTCATGGTTTCTTCCCTGTCGCTGCTGGCGCACTGCTCTGTCAGCACCTTGCGCACAACATCTGTCACAATGTCCTTGATCGCTTGTTCGTTCATCTTGGCTCCAGCATGCAACGGCTGCGCATTGGGCAACCGCCTTGTAAATACGCGGGAATTGGGCCGCAGGCTCAAATTCCTTTGGCGGACGTCTTTTCATGGGCAACGCCGCGCCGTTTCCGTAGAGGCGTTCTGCCTGTGGCTCCCCCGGCGCTGCTCGCGTGCAGCGCGCTGCCCGTCAGTGTGCGCCGGGGGGCCAGATACGGCAAAGACTAGGCTTCGCGCTTGGGCAGAATCATTTCCACTTCGCTGTGGGGGCGGGGGATCACGTGCACGCTCACGAGTTCGCCCACCTTTTTGGCAGCGGCGGCACCGGCGTCAGTGGCGGCCTTAACAGCGCCCACATCGCCGCGCACCATCACGGTGACAAGGCCGGAACCCACCTGGCTGCGGCCAATAAGGGTTACGTTGGCGGCTTTCACCATGGCATCGGCGGCTTCAATGGCGCCCACAAGACCACGGGTTTCGATCATGCCCAGAGCGTTGGCGGAAGCGGTCATAGCTATTCTCCTTGCGTTATTTGCGTATGTTGTTGTGCCCCTGAGCGGGTCATGCCGTTGGGGGCATTCCGCAATAACGGGCTGTTACGGTTACATTGGGCGGGCACAGGCCAGCCCGGTGTAGCTGCTAAAGAACCTTCTTCAGCTCGGCCACAATCAGTTCGGTGACGGCGTTGATATCAATGTTGCCAGCGCCAGCAGCCGGAGCCGACGTGCCATGACCGCTGCCGGAGCAGCAGGAGGCGACAGGGGCAGCATGGCTGTCCGCGCCGTGGCCATTGCTGGAGCAGCAGCACTGGGAGTTGAGGTCATAGGCCACACGGCGAATGTTGATAAGGTTCATGGGCGTGACGTTGTCGGAAGTCGCGCTGCCGCCAACGGCGCCGCAGCCCAGGGTGAACGAGGGGAACAGCCCGGTGCTGAGGCCCACCGCGCCCTGTGTGGCGGGCGTGTTGACCATGATGCGCGAAACAGGCTTTTTGAGGCCGAATTCGCGGATGATTTCTTCGTTGTTGGAGTGGATGGCAAGGGTGTGGCCAGCGCCGCAGTTGTGCAGCAGAGCGGTGCACAGTTCGCAGGCTTCATGCCAGTCTTCCACCACGTAAAAGCCGAGCAGGGCCGTGAGCTTTTCCTTGGAGAAAGGATACTTGGGGCCAACGCCCTTTTCGTCCGAAACGAGCAGGCGCGTACCCTGGGGCACGTCGATGCCGGCGATGCGGGCGATGGTCTGGGCGTCGCGCCCCACAATGGCGGGGTTCATGCTGCCATTGCCGCGTTCCATGACGTTCTTGACCTTTTCCAGCTTCTCGCCCTGGAGGAAGTAGGCTCCCTGGGCTTCCAGCGTGGCGCGCACCTTGGCGGCGATGCAGGATTCGGTGACGATGGACTGCTCGGAGGCGCAGATGGTGCCGTTGTCGAAAGTTTTGCTGCTCATGATCTTGGTCACGGCGCTTTCGATATCCGCGGTGCGCTCGATGAAGGCGGGCGTATTGCCAGCGCCCACACCCAGCGCGGGCGTGCCGGAGCTGTACGCGGCCTTGACCATGCCGGGGCCGCCCGTGGCAAGGATGAGATCGCAGATCTTCATCAGTTCGTTGGTGCCTTCAATGGTGGGAATGGTGATGCAGCTCACCAGATCGGGCGACACGTTGCAGCTGCGCAGCGCGCCCTGGATGATTTCCACCGTCTTGGCAATGCACTTGCGAGCGCTGGGGTGCGGCGTAAACACAATGGCATTGCCCGACTTGAGCGAGATGAGCGACTTGTAGATGGTGGTGGACGTAGGGTTGGTGGAGGGCACGATACCCGCAATCACACCCACGGGCACGGCCACTTCCACAACCTTGGTCTCGTTGTTGGTGGAAAGAATGCCCACGGTCTTCATGTCGCGAATGCAGGCATAGACCTTTTCGCTGGCAAGCAGGTTCTTGGTCTTTTTGTCCTGCGGTTTGCCAAAGCCGGTTTCTTCCGCAGCCATTGCGCCCAGCGTTTCAGCCTGGGCAGCGGTGGCTTCGGAAACGGCCTTGATCACGGCGTCCACACGCTCCTGGCTCATCTGTGCGAATTCCGGCTGCGCCTTGCGTGCAGCGCGAACCAGTGCGCGTACCTCCTGAATGGAGAGCAAATCCTTATCGACCATTTCTTACTCCTTTTCCTTCAGAGCCGCCCGGCAAATGGCGTCTATCAGCGTTTTCTTGTCGGAGGAGACAATCTGCCCGCGCGTAAGCGGAACCTGAAGGTCTCTGGCCAACTGCCGAAGTTTGTTTATGCTCATGCCCGAGAGCTTTTCCTTGCTCGGGGGCGCGGCCTGCGTGGCGGGCTTCGCCTTGTCGGCGGGGTCAGTCATGCTTGTCTGGCCTTCCTGTGCGGCCTCTGCCGGGGCCGCCGCCTCAATCTCAATGCTGCGCGGTTGCAACAGCAAAATATGTTCAAGCTCCGCATCGGGGCGGGGGATGACATGCCGCGAAACGCACTCCGCACCTTCAATGCGCGCAATGGAGGCCGCTGCTGCGTCCACGGAGGACTGCACGGCAGCCACTTCGCCCGCGATGGTGATGGTCACAAGCCCGCCGGAAGCAAGGGACTTTTCGAGCAGGCGCACGTCTGCCGCCTTGAGCATGGCGTCGGCAGCCTCAATGGCTCCTATCAAGCCCCTCGTTTCCACAAGTCCTAATGCCAGCATGCTTTTTCTCCTTCACTGCGCAAGGGCGCGGCGCGGGTTTGTCTAAAATGCTCAGCTCTAATGCCTGATAGTCTTCACATCGAGGTCATAGCCACGCAAAATGCTTTCCATTGTCGCCATATCCCGGTCATCAAGCACAGGGTTGTCCTTGATGGGATATTCCATGTCGAGCTGGGCGTACTTGCCGACGCCCATTTTGTGGTAGGGGAGCAGATCAACACCCTTTAAATTTTTCATACCTTTGTAATTATACAGAAATTTTCCTACGGCGTGCAGTTCTTCCGTATCATCGTTGTATCCCTTCAGCAGGGGCATGCGGATACGCACGTTGCTGCCGTTTTCAAGCAGCCAGCTCAGGTTCGCCAGTATGGTCTCGTTGCGCACGCCTGTGAGGGCATAGTGCTTTTCCGGATTCATGTGCTTGATGTCGAAGAGGAAGAGATCAACCACTTCGGCAAGCTGGCGCACAACTTCGGGGCGGGCATAGCCGCACGTTTCCATGGCGGTGTTGATGCCCTTGTGCTTACAGGCAAGCAGCAGGTTTGCCACGGCTTCCGGCTGGAGCATGGGTTCGCCGCCGCCAACGGTAACGCCCCCGCCGGAGCTCTGGTAAAAGGGCCAGTCCTGTTCCACCACTTCCAGCAGTTCAGAAATGCCCTTGCATTCGCCCGCGATGGCCAGCGCCCCCTGGGGGCAGGCCTTTACGCAGCGTCCACAGGCGATGCAGTCAAGCTCCCTGTTTACGGTATGCTGGCCTTGCTCTCCCGCGAGCGCGTGAATGCCTGAGGGGCAGACGGGCACGCACGCGCCGCAGGAGATGCAAAGGTCTTTTTTGTACAGCACATCACAGCGCCGACGTTGGCTTTCGGGGTTTGAGCACCATTTGCAGCGAAGGGCGCAGCCCTTGAAGAAAACGATGGTGCGTATGCCCGGACCGTCATACATATTGTATTTCTGTATGTTGAAAACGATGGCTTTTCTTTCGATCACGGTGCTTTTCCCCTGCCGTATGCCGTTACGCTTGTGTTGCCGTAAGTACCGGGCGGCCTAGAAGTGGCGCAGCACGGTTCTGCTGATGATTTCGTCCTGAACGTCCTTGCACAGCTCGATGAAGAAGGCGCTGTAGCCAGCCACGCGCACAACCAGATCGCGGAAGTCCTTGGGGTTCTTCTGCGCATCAAGCAGGGTCTGGTTATCCAGGTAGTTGAACTGCATTTCGCCGTTGCCAAGGATGCTGGCCGTGCGGATGAGGGTGATGACGCCCTGTTCGCCTTCGGGGGTATCCAGCAGGCCGGACATGAGCTTGAAGTTGTGCACCATGCCGATGTTCATGTTGTCGTTAGACATCTTGGACACGCTCTTGATGATGGCGGTGGGGCCTTTGACGTCCGCGCCCTGGGTGGGGCTGATGCCGTCGGAAAGGGGCTGCCATGCGCTGCGGCCGTTGGCGGATGCGCCAAGCAGCTGGCCGAAGGGCGTGTTGTTGGAGATGGACAGGGTGCCGTGGCTCAGAATGGAGTAGAGCGTGCGGTACTTGCGGTGCTCCTGCTCGGTGAACGACACGAGGTCGGCGGCGATGTCGTCGGCGTAGTCGTCGTCGTTGCCGTACTTGGGCGCGGCAAGGCAGTCGGCCAGCACTGCGTCGTAGCCCTTGAAGTCGGCCTTGAGGGCTTCGTTCATGTATTCAAGCGTGTACTTCTTGTCTTCGTACACAAGCTTCTTGATGGCGGCCATAGAGTCCACGTAGGTGGCAAGACCGCTCCAGACCACGCCAGGGCCGAAGTTGTACATGGCGCCGCCAGCGGCCACGTCGCAGCCGTGTTCCATGCAGCCTTCGTACATGATGGACATGAGCGGTTTGGGCGCAAAGTCGCGGTGCACGCGCTGGGAAATGACCGTGGCAACGCTGGACCACTTGGTGATGTAGCAGATCTGCTCCTTCACCGCGGCTTCGAACTTTTCGTAGGTGTCAAACTGGCTCAGGTCGCCGGAGTCGGGGCAGACCTGCTTGCCGTACCACAGCGGCACGCCGTGGTTGAGCACCAGCTCGATGCAGATGGGCCACTGGGTGTAGGCTGTGGAGGTCCACTGGTAGAGGCGGCCCGCTTTCTGCGGTTCCACGCAACCCATGAGGCAGTAGTCGCGGGCGTCTTCAATGCTCACGCCCTTGGCCAGCATCATCTTGATGTGGGTGTCGTCAAAGTGCACAGCGGGGAAGCCCATGCCGGAGCGGATGACGGCCACGATTTTTTTGAGGTATTCCTGCGGCGAGGAATTGTGCACGCGGGTTGCCAGCGAGGGCTGGTAAATACGCACGTGGCGCACGGCGTCCATGAGCAGGTAGGTCAGCTCGTTTGTGGCGTCGCGTCCTTCACGGGTAACGCCGCCCACGCACATGTTCACGAAGGGCTGGTATCCGGCAAAGAACTTGGAGCTGCCCTCGCTGGTGAGCCACATCATTTCAGACATCTTGATCAGCATGCAGCCAGCAAGATCAAAGGCCTCGCAGGGGGTCATGCGGCCAGCTTCGATATCGGCCTTGTAGAGGGGGTACATGTACTGGTCAACGCGGCCAATGGACATGCCGGTCTGGTTTTCTTCAACCACCAGCAGGGATTCCACGGTCCACACAGCCTGAATGGCTTCCCAGAAGGTGGTGGGAGCGTGGGCGGGAACGCGGGCGTTGACCTCGGAAATCTTGAGCAGTTCGGCCTTGCGCTTGGGATCGTGTTCTTTTTCCGCAAGCTGGGCGGCGTATTCCGACATGCGCTTTGCATAGCACATGACGCCTTCGGTGGTTTCAATAACCGACTTGTAGAAGTAGATTTTGTCGATATCTTCGGGATTGGCGTAATCCAGGTGCGTCAGGTGCTCCTGCGCTTCATGCTGAATGTCCAGCATGCCCTTTTTCATCAGGATCACGTCATAGCCGGGGTTGGAGTCGCCGCCGCCGTTGAGGGCGTGGTACGAGCAGTCGGACACGTAGGATTCGCCCGAAAGTTCCCACAGACCGGCTTCGCGGTACTGGGCCTCGCAGTATTCGTCAACGGACTTGCCTTCCCAGTAGGGGAAGATTTCTTCGCGCAGAACTTTCTTGTCTTCTTCAGCAAGATGGAAGGGGTCCTGCGGGCGGGAGCCGATGGTGTCCAGCTCATCGCGCAGCCAGCGCCAGGAAATGTCGGGCGAGAACGCGCCAGCGCGCGGCGCGCCGTTGGGTGCGCCCACGATGAGTTCGTTATCCTGAATGACCAGGGGCGCTGTTTCGCAGCAGTAGCGGAAAGCCTTGGCGCGCAGCAGGATGCGCGGCATGCCGGGGTTTTCGCTGTCAATCTTGGTAATGGCGCGCGCACGGTGAATGGTGATGCGCGGCATCTGCAAAAGATAGTTGGTCTTGAGCTTGAGGTGGCGCTCTGTGGGGCCGTCAGGCACGTTGACGCCGTCAGACACGCCAGCCTTGGGGCCGGAATGCTGCGCGGAGGCAGTGGGCGTAAGGGTAACAGCCGAGCCGGAAGACGTGGCAAATATCTTGCGCAGCGTTTCGCGCTCTTCGGGCGTCAGGCTTTTGGTGACTTCTGCTATCTTTTGAGTAAAATCATGAAGATCCACGTTGATTCCTCCATGGTTTGCGATGGCGGCTCCGGCTGTTGCCGGGGCTTGTTCCGCATCACCTGTTCAATTCATTGAGAGCCTTGCGCAAAACGCGCCGCAGTGCGTCTGAAACGGGGTCGGTCTGGTCGCTCTGCTGTTCCCTGAACGAGAAGCCGCGAACGCCGTAACCCACCTTGCGCCGATAAATGAGATTCATTGGTGAAATGTTGTCGGAGCTGAATCCGTGCCCGGCCAGACCGCTGCCCTGCGTCATGGAAGGGAAAAGGTCGGTGGTGAGGCCCATGCCGCCAAAAGCGGCAGGCGTGTTGACCAGCATGCGGGCCACGGGCTTTTTGAGCGCGAACTGCTGGATGATCTCTTCATCCTGGCTATGGATGGTCATGGTTTGGGCGTGACCCTCGCGCAGCAGAAGTTCGAGGCATTTTTCGCAGGCATGCCGCCAGTCCGGTTCAACATAATAGGCAAGCACAGGGGCCAGCAGTTCCCTGATAAAGGGGTCGGCGGGGTCCACGTAGCGGCGTTCAACCAGCAGCACACGCGTGCCCTGCGGCACGGCAATGCCCGCCTTTTCGGCCAGCACTGTTGCCGATTGCCCCAGCATGGCGCGGTTGCGGCGGCCATTGGGGTGAAACATGGTTTCGCTCAGGGCCAGGGCCTGCGCCTCGTTGATAAAACAGGCTCCGTTCGCCTCAAATGCCCGGCGCGCCTGCGGCTCGATCTTGCCGTCCACAATGACGCACTGCTCGGCAGATGGGGCCAACCCGTTGTCAAAGCTCTTGCTGGCAAGAATGTCGTCCACGGCCTTGCAAATGTCGGCAGTGGCTTCAATAAAGGCCGGGCCGTTGCCCATGCCGCCGTAAATGAAGGGCTTGCCGCTGTGGCGCGCAGCCTCAAGCATGCTGTCCCTGCCGGTTACCAGAACCAGAGCCACAAGACGGTGGCGCATGAGTTCTTCAATGCCGCTGTCGGCGACCATGGTCAGACAGGTCACAGAACCCTCGGGCAGGCCGTGGGCCTGACCGGCGGCAGACATGGCCGCCACCACGCGGCTGGTGCATTCCACGGCGTGCTGGTGAGGGCAAACCACAATGGAATTGCCCGCCTTAACCGCCGCAAGCACATTGCAGATGGTGGTGGAAACCGGGTTGGTGCAGGGGCTGAGGGCGGCTATAACGCCCACGGGCACACCCACTTCAAACACGTGTTGCGCAGCATCGGCGCTCTGGGGCAGTTTGCCCACGCAGCGCATGCCCCGTACGCTCTGTATGACGCGGCGGCAGGCAAAAAGGTTTTTGGCCATTTTGTCCTGCCACACGCCGCATCCGGTTTCTTCGTGGCTCATGACGGCAAGCGACTGGGCCTCAGCGGCGGCGGCTTCAGCCATGGCTTCCACCACCGTGTCCAGTGATTCCTGAGGCATGGCGGAAAGCCGCGTCTGAGCGTCAGCCGCGTTTTCAGCAAGGATGCGAGCCTGCTGGATGGAAATAAGATCCTTGTCGCCGATCATGTTTCCTCCGATGAACCCGGTCAGCTCAGGGCGTAGCGCCTTACAAGCCTGACAAGACGACGGTGGGGCGTGGGGATCACAGCGGAGCTGTAAACGGTAGCGCCCATATTGTTCACGGCCTTGATGCCAGCGGCCACTGCGGCTTGCACAGCGGCCACATCGCCCTGCACCAGGGCGGAGCAGTAACCGGAGGCCACGTTTTCGTAGCCGATCAGTTCCACGTCGGCGGCCTTGATCATGGCGTCCGCGCCTTCCATAAGAAAGACAATGCCAAAGGTTTCAATCATGCCCAGAGCGCGCAGACCGGGGTCGTCTTCCTGTATTTCGTCCAGCGTATGCGCACGGACAATGCCGCTCATGCCGCGCGCGGGGCGGGGCATGACGTTGGTGGCCGTAAGCTTGCCCACAGAGGCGGCAGCAGCGGCGCCAGCGTCAACAGAGGCCTTTACTGCGGCCACATCGCCCCGAACCATGATGGTAACGAGCGTTGAGCCAACGTTTTCGTAGCCGACAAGATCGACATCTGCGGCTTTGAGCATGCTGTCCGCGCCGTAAATGGACGGAACCATGCCAAGAGTTTCAATCAGGCCAAGGGCTTCTTCACCTGTATACTGCATACAACTCACCTCGTGGGGACCCGTGTTCGTGTCCGGGCGTAGCCGGGCGGAGCAAATCTCCTAGTTCCTTTCTAGCCGTTCCCCTATAGGGAAAAGTCAAGCCATATCCCGATTTTTTTCGTCTTGTGTGTGAAATTTGTTGCAGCCCTTGCGGTGTGCGGGTTTTGGCCCTTTACAGGGCTTTTTTTTGATTTTTCCGCCTGCTGCGCGGCAATGCGAGCGCGTGGCGGCTGCGGAGCGCGCAGAAGGGTCAGCGGCATTTTTGCGTTTAATTACGGGCCTGTCGCAAAAATGTCTGCTTTTTGCGGCAATGGGCGGCGACCTTCCCTAAAACTGGAACCTTGGGCCAGATTTGGGGAAGCAGGCGCACACAGATGGTTCAGATTGCATGAGCGCCTTGAGGGTGGGGGGCTGTAAGGGGAAGAGGCAGGAACGACTTTTGCACTATCAAGGAGGGTATGCCCCAAGCCGGACACCGCACATTCAGGAGAGCTTCATGAATTCTCAGCGCTACACCATAAGCGAAATGAGCGAGACTTCGAATATTTCAAAAAAGGCCCTGCGTTTTTACGACAAGCTGGGCCTCATCACGCCACGCCTGCGCGGGGCCAACAATTATCGCTATTACACGCATGAAGATGTGCTCTCCGTGCCGCCTCTCAAATATTACAAGCAGATGGGATTCCGGCTTGAAGAAATCCGCGCGGCCTTTGATGCGGACAGCAACGCCTCGCTGAGGGCACTGCGCGAGATGTTTACTACCAAGATGCAAGACCTGCGGCAGGAGGAAGACGTGCTGCGTTTGCGCTCGGCCTCCATCCATGACTGGCTTGAGCTGCTGCACGAGGCGGAAATGGTGCTGGATAACGACCTGCGGCAGGTCTCGGTCAAATATGTTCCGCCGCAGAATCTGCTGTTCCATGACGAGGTGTTCTCTCTGGACATCAAGTCCACCATCATCAATATGGGATTCACCAATTATGTTGAATCACTGGATAATAACATCGCCGGGCCGGTCATTGTTCATTTTTCTTCGGTGGAAGAGAGGTTGAAAAAGGTGGAGCAGCCCATACAGGTTTTGCAGCGTCCCATGCGCCCATGTAAGCCGGAGCTGATGCAGACGCTTGGGGGCGTGCTCATGGCGAGCTGTTATCACATTGGCCCTTATGAAAACATCAACGACACCTACCGCAAGCTGCAACGCTGGTGTGCATCCAGCAGCTATGTGCATGCCCCTGATGCCTTTGAACGGTATGTCACCGATTACTGGACAACCAACAATGAAGCGCTTTTTGTGACCGAGGTCCTCGTGCGGGTGCGCCGCCCCAACGACACATTCGTTTAAGCGGCACGTTGCCGCCGGGCGGTGTTTGGCACAGCCCGGCAAAAGTGAAGGCCGTTGCCTGGAGAGTCCGGGCAACGGCCTTTTTGCGCACTATCTACAGCACTGGGCATAAAAATGGGCCTGCTGCCGACCAGTATGCGTGGTCGGCAGCAGGCCTGTACCGGAGGAAGGAACCGCCGGATCTTTAGAACTTGTACTGGAAGACCACCTGACCCTTCCAGGCGTCCTGCTTGGAGTAGGAGCCGAAGTTCTGGTAGCTCTTGTTCCAGGTGCTGCTGTCCATGTAGTTGGCCACGTAGCCCAGTTCAACGTTCATCTCAAGATTGTCGTAAATCTTGTAGGAAGAAATCACGTTGAATTCCAGCAGACCATCGTTGGTGGTCATGTAAGGGCCGTCAAACATGTTGGACGTGGAATCCCACGCATTGGCATGGTCCATGTACTTGACCATTGCGGGGCTGTTGGTGCCGCCCCAGTAGGCCACGCGGAAGGTGTGGGTGAGTTTGTCGAGGAAGCTGACGTCGCGGATCTGCGCGCCAAAGCCCCAGGTGCCCGCGTAGGACAGGGACTTGTCCATGAAGTTGACGTTGGGGCTCCAGCCGAGGTTGCCATCGCCCATGAAGGACGTGAAGTTGCCGTAAGCACATACGGAAGGCAGGCGCTCGGAACCGTTCTTGACGTTGCCGTCATCGCCGGAAGCGTACCAGCCGAACACGCCGGGCACGCCCCAGTCGAGCTTGTATTCCACAAGGGCCTTGGCCAGCCAGCCCTGGCGCTGGGTGCTGCCGTGCACCACATCATTGGCGTTGTTGCGGCGCATCACATTGAAGCTGCCCATCTGTTCGACAAAACCGTAGTTGGTGTCGAATTCAATGTTCCAGGGTTCCAGAGCCGTGATCTTGACAGGCAGGCCAGCCCAGAACACGGTGCCGTATTCCTTGGAGGCATTGGTCACGCCGGTCACGTTGAGGCCGTGGCCCGCGCCGATCTTGTTCAGATAGGGGTACAGGGTGGTGGCAGGGGAGCCATCATTGAGCCCATAGTTGGTGAACGCGCCAAACTTGCCAGTGTTGCGGCCCATCATGCCGGGCATGACCCATGGGGTGATGCTGATGCCGTCAAAGGTCAGGGGCATGCTCAGGGCAAACAGGTCCATATTATCAAGATAACTGGCCTTGTCGTTGCTGATCACGTTGTTGTAGGTGCCGCCCTGATAGTTGTCGTTGAAGGGGCGCATCCACAGGGCGGTGAGGCCCACGTTTTTGTTGAAGGCATAGTTGCCAACCACAGCGGCAGCCTGGGTGTCAAACACCGCAGAGCCGCCAGCGGCGTTGGGCAGGGCCAGATACTGCAAGCCCATCTTGAACTTCAGATCGGTCTGCGGAACCGACCACTGCATGTTGGCCTGGGTCACGCGCACCAGGGTGCCGTCCGCACCAAGGGCGGAACCCTGACCGGATCTGCCCCAATCCTGCGGGCCAAGCTTGAATTGCACGCTGCCCATAAGGTTTTCAGAAGCAATGGCGTCAAGGAAAAGCAGAACGCGCTGACGCGAAACAAACTGGTCAGAGTTGTTGGCTTTCTGTTTTGCCCCATTGGTCGTCACGTCCTTGGTCAGGCTGGAATCGCCCACGCCAAAGCCCATCGACCAGATGCCCCTTGCCTTGAAATCCACCGCTTCGGCAGACTGCCCAAACGCCAACCCCAATGTAAGCGCAAGAGCTGCTGCGGAAAGAATGGTTTTCCGTTTCAAAGACATAGTACCTCCCAAGTTAAACGTTATCCATTTGCTACAGCCTGATCCATAAGAGAGCGCGGGCGAAATTGTCCGCGCTCAAGGGAAGCGTATCCGATCCTGCCGGGCGAGGCCCGGCCCGGCTGGTCTGGTGCAGGGGATGTAAGGGATGCAAGGGGACGGTGCGGCGCTTTGCGCAAAGCGGCCGTCGCAGGGCGCAATGCCGTGCAGGTGCTTTTGTGCAAAGAGGGAGCTGCGGAAAGCAGCAACAGGCATGGGTGCAGCCAAGGACGCCTCACAAGGTATTTGGTCGGGAACAGGTTTGTTGCATGTTTGCATCCTGTGTGCCAAATTTCACCATGCTGAAATAATTTACTTTTTTGCTATATTGCTTGTGAATGGGGTAAATACGCGGCAGAGTTGTCGTATGTTGCGACAAAAAAATTTTTCATAAAAATTTAATAAATTAAGTATGATAACGGTTTTTATTGAAAAGTACGACATATTTGTCGCTAATTTGAACGGTGCGGCATGTTCCGCAAAGAACGTATTGGGAAAAAGTGAGGTCTGGCGGGGATAGCAAAAGGGCAGGGGACGTTGTGAATCATTTGGCATGTAAATTGAAAGGAGGGGCGCGTTAATATCACAACAGTGCCCGTCGGTACTACGAAGGAGTTTTAATCATGGCTGCAAAAGCAAAGCGCGCCGCCCTTATAGGTTACGACTGCCTTATTCCTAAAAGGCTTGAAGTAATGCTCGCTCAGGGGGGGCTCGATAACTTCAGAAAGTTCATGCAGGAGGGCAGCTACATTCCCGAAGGTTTCAATCTGCCTACGGTCACTCCGCCGTCCTGGGCCACTATCTGCACGGGCGCATGGCCCCGCACCCACGGCGTGGAAGACTACTATTACTACCATGAAGGCCGCAGCCTTGATTACAAGGAAACCTCACAGGCTTTCGGCTCCACCATCCTGACCGCAGAGACCATCTGGGACGCGTGGGACAAAGCTGGCAAGAAGTGCCTCGTGGTCAACTACCCCATGTCGTGGCCGTCCAAAATGCAGCACGGCGTCATGATCATGGGCGAGGGCCTCAGCCCCGCCGAAACGCGCTGGCCCCTGCATGGCAATGAGCACAAGGAATATTTGTGCTCTGAAAGCGTTATCTCCACAGATTTTTATCCCATGGGTTCGCAGGGCACCTTTGACGATGCCGAAGGCTGGGCCAACCTGCCGGAAGGCGAAGAACCCCTTGAAATGAACGTGCGCATGCACTTCAAGGAAGCCATAGAACCCCTGGAAGACCAGACCTGGCACTGCCTTGTGTGGCAGAGTGGCGATGAAGGCTATGACCGCATGGCCCTTTGCCCTGAAAAGGACTACGCCAAGGCCTTCTTTACCATCCAGCTTGGCCAGTGGAGCGAACCCGCCCAGCACGACTTTACCGTGAAGGCCGATGGCCGCACCGAAAAAGGCGTGTTCCGCGCCAAGCTCATGCAGCTTTCTGACGATGCTGAAGAATTCAAACTGTATATTTCCGGCATTGCTGGCCGTTGCGGTTTTATCGCTCCGGCTGAAGCCGCCGCGCAGATTGACTTCAGCAAGCACATCACGGCCAACGATATTGGTCTGGTTGCCTATCTGCACGGCATTATTGATACCGACACCGTGTGCGAACTGGTGGACTTTCACAGCGCATGGCTCTGGAACACCATTGAGTCGCTTATCAAGGCTAATGCGGACTGGGATCTCTTCTACATGCACTCCCACCCCATTGACTGGTTCTACCACGGCTGGCTCAGCGAGCTGGACAGCACGGACGATGCGGTTCGCACCAAGGCCGAAAAGATGGAACGCTACATCTACGAAGTGGAAGACCGTCTGCTTGGCCGCCTCATGGACATCATGGGCGATGAAACCGTCATGTGCGTATGCTCCGACCACGGCGCAACGCCCCTCGGCCCCATCCTCAACACGGCCCACGCCCTCAAGGAAGCGGGTCTGTGCTCTTACGAACCCAAGAAGTCTGAAAACTACTGGGATATCTACGAGGAAACCGAAGGCTTCAATTACGTGCTTGATGTGAGCAAGTCGCTTGCCGTGCCGCAGCGCTACATGTTCGTGTACGTGAACCTGAAGGGCCGTTACCCCGGCGGTATTGTTGAGCAGGAAGACTACGAAAACGTGCGCGACCGCATCATCAACGCCCTGCTGGACTACAAGCATCCCGACACGGGCGACCGCCCCGTGCTGCTTGCCGTGCGCAAGGAAGACGCTCACGTGTTTGGCATGGGCGGCGCGCAGGCTGGCGATGTGGTGTACGTGCTCAAACCCGAATACATGGCCGAACACGGTTACGGCCTGCCCACCGGCGAATCCGGCTGCGGCAGCCTCAAGAACCTGCTCATGTTCCGCGGCCCCAACATCCGCAAGGGCTACCGCTATACCCGTCCGCGCTGGCTGGCCGACATTGTGCCCACCTTCTGCTACATCACGGGCAATCCTGTGCCCGCCGACGCCGAAGGCGCGCCCATTTACCAGATCATGGAAAACCCCAATCTGGTCGATTAATTCACCATGCCGGGGCAAGGGCGCGGCTTTTGCCCCGGCGCGATAAAACACAAAGCCCCGCATCAGCGGGGCAGACGACAAGGATAAGATCATGGCTGAAAAGAAAGCGATTCTCCTGATGCTGCCTTCCGTTGCGCTCAGCGGCGCATCCGAAGCGCTGGACAAGCTGAAGAAAAAGGCCGTTTTGCTGGCCAATGCCGACAGCGCTGGTCTGGAAGCTCTGGCCCTGGAACTTGGCGGCAAAAAGGTTGAAGCTGCCGCCCTTGAAGGCGCGGAAGACGCGTTGCTGGTGGTGCAGGGTGACGAAGCCGCTCTGGCTGCCGCTCTGGAAGCCGCTGACCGTCGCACCCTGGTGGTGGTTGCCGCCGCTGACGGCGTGGCCTTCTACGGTCTGGCTGTGGACAGCAAGGCCGGGGCCGTTGCCCGCGCCGTTAACGCGCAGGATATTGCCGTTACCATTGCCACCATTGCGGATCTGCCCGTCAGCGCCCAGTGCACCGGGGGTATCATTTATCAGGCAATGAAAAATCCCAACCTCAAGCTTGATGAAATCAGAAAGCTCAAAGAAGCCCTGGTGCGCATGGAATCGGTTATCCAGCGTGATAACCGCGAACCCTGGGACAAGCACGACTGCGCTTAAATTCCTTGCCGCTGTGACCGCGCCTGCCGTGTGGGGGCATGACGTGCGCGGTTATCTGGAACCGCAGCCGTGCTGCGGTTCCGACCCATACCTTCCTCCAAACGCCTGCGGAGATTGAGCTTTATGTTCAGTCTTCGCAGGCTGTTGTTTTATCGGTATGCGGGCAACTTAAACCTGTTTAACGCAGCTTTGCTGTTGATAAAATTTTGCGATAACTGTTGATTGTGATTTTTTTTATGTGATAATAAAAATATAGCTATATGTATGTGGCAATAGTTAGCATTATTGTATTTTTATAACGGCTTGTTGTTGCGTTATTATTTGTGTTTTGTGCTGTATTGTTGTCTGTGTACTTGTTATTCTCTGATAAATTTGAAATCATTAAAATGAAGTAATCAGAAGTGCTTTTTAAATTATGGCTGTTGTTTTTTTTGATAATAGTCAGCATTTGTTATTAACGGTGCATCTGTAAATAATAAATGGGAAAGTATTTGTTTCATTAAAAGTGGCGCGAAGAGCTGCGTTAGGCTGAACACCCTGCGAATTTCTGTCAGATTTGAATGCAGGGTAGTCGCGATTATAAATTTCAGTTTGACAATTGGGGGAATGCATGAAGTTTCTCAGAACAATTGTTGACTTTTTCTGGAGGGCATCGCTCCGGTTTCGATCCGTTCAACCCGGTAAAATCTTTGTGGTCGCACAAAGGGACTATTTGTTATTGCGGCTCTTTTTTGTAGACAGACAACGCCAGCTTGAAAATGTTGCCTGCGATGTTCTGTATATTTCACCACAAAAAATATTGCTCAAATCAAACAAGCGTTTTTTGCCTGATATTCTTAAAGGAGAGCGCTGTAGTCTGTATGTAAAAGTACCTCATGCAATAGCTGAAAAATATCTTGGAATTTCATATCCTGCAATCAGGCATGGTTTCATTTTTAAAACACGAATCATCGCAAATTTTATAGATACAGAATCAAAGCAGTGCCTTGTTGAAGTTTCCATGCCTAAAACATATGTGCAGCGTGATCTGCAGCGACATGAGCGTGTAGGTCTCACGCCTCTGATGCTCAAAAAAAGTTCTCTGTGGATTTGCAACAAGCAGTTGCCTAAATCTGTGAATGACATGAATGAGACGAGTTCTGGATTTTTTGGTGACAATATATGTTCTGCTGTACAGGTTGTGAATCTGTCCGCAGGTGGATTAAGAGTGCAACTTGATAATCTTAAAGGTTTTGAAAATCCCCGCAGTGAGTTAAACAAGCCAGTTGTGTTGCATCTTGTATTGTACAAGACCTCACGCAAGGAACTGTCAGTGTGGGCAGTATGTTCTTGTGTCAAAGTCCATTTCAGCCCGAGCCTGAAAATACTGACATTTTTCTTGAAATATGTGCGGGAATGGGATGATCCAGATGAGGGCGGCGTGGGCTGGAAAGCCGTTGACCGCGATGGAATTTCGGACATTGAGTCCTGGGTGGACAACGACTATTCTATGCTGCTTGATAAAAACCACATGATTTCTGAGGAATTATGCCGCTGTTTTGGCCTTGATCCTGTCTCCGTATGCCGGGAAGGCATCGCAAGGCGTTCCCACAGTGCCTGAGTTCCTGCACTACAGGAAGACAGTTTATTGGTTCAATGGGTTATAGACCATTGTAATCTCTAACCTTGCAGCTTTTCACTCCCCCCGGTCATTCTGCGCATTTTGCGTTGCAGGGTGCGCAGGTTCAGCCCCAGCTCTTCTGCAGCTTTGCCCCTGTGCCAGCGGCACTTTTCAAGCGCCTGCCGGATCATACGTTCTTCAAGTTGCAGCACTGCCTGATCAAGGCTGATGCCCTGGGGTGTGTTGAGCAGCAGGTCGGCCCGACCAGCGTCCCCCAGCGAGAGAAGCGCCTCGTCGCCAAAGGCAAGGTACCGGTCAAGAAAGTTGTGCAGTTCACGCACGTTGCCGGGCCAGTCGTACTGCTCCACGGCCAGTCGCACATGGGGCGGCAGAATAAGGTTCAGGCCTCGCTTTTCAAGCCACGCCTCCACCAATAGGGCAATGTCGCCGTGACGTTCGCGCAGGGGCGGCAGGGTGATGGAAAGCACGTTGACGCGGTAATAAAAATCGGAGCGCATGGTTTTTTCGCGCACCATTTTTGCAAGATCCTGGTTGGTTGCCGCAATAAGGCGGAAGGATGATTCCTTGGGCGTATTGCCGCCCACAGGAGTGTACATCTTGTTTTCAATGGCTCTGAGCAGCTTGACCTGTAGATGCAAGGGCAGTTCGCCTATTTCGTCCAGAAACAGCGTGCCGCCGTTGGCCGCGCCTATGTAGCCCTCTTTATTGGCATGCGCGCCGGAAAAAGCCCCCTTCACGTGCCCGAAAAATTCACTCTCCAGCAGTTGCTCGGGGATTGCGCCGCAGTTTACCGGCACGTAACGGCCCTTGCGCCCGCTGTATTCATGAATGCTCTTGGCGGCAAGGTCTTTGCCGCAGCCGGTTTCACCGTAAATGATGACGTTTGAATCTGTTTCTGCCGCCTTGAGAATCTGGCTGTATACTCGGCGCATGGGCTCGCTTTTGCCCACAATGTTGCCAAGGCCGTAAAGATTGATAACAGAGGTTCGCAGCTCTCTATTTTCTTCGCGCAGGGCCATTTCCTGAAATTTTTGCTCGCTCACGTCCATGATCAGGCCTTCGAGATACCGCAGAACGCCCGAATCATCGTACACGCCCTCCCCCTGATCCCACAGCCATTTGACGCGCCCAGACGGCAGTAAAAGCCGGTACATGACCTGATATGGCTCATGGGCGACAATACTGTCGCGGATGGCTTTGCGGCTGGGGCCGAGGTCATCGGGGTGGGTCATCAGTTCAATGGTGTTGTGGTGGTCAAGCACCATGTCTTCGGCTGGCACCCCCAGCAACTCGTAGCTGCCACGACTTACAAACTCCAGTTCATACTGGAGATAATCACTTTCCGGCGCGTCGATATTGAGAACGCGGCAGCGATAGGCCATGCCGGGCAGGTGATTGAGCAGGCGGCGATAGCTTTTTTCCACATTAATGGGGGGAACTGGGGGCGATGAAAGCATGTGGCGGCAACCTTGCAAAAAATGTCGTTTGTCGCGACACAAATGTCGCTTCCGGGCCGGGATACTAGCGGCATGTGCCATAAAACACAAGCGCGGATGGCGTTGTGAAGCCAAGGGCAATCTGATGGCACTATTAGTGCAATAGGCAGGCCAAATCGCGCGGGGGCAGAGTGCTCTTGCGTTTTTTCAGCCTGGAGGCTTTGAAATGTCACATGAACTCAGTGTTTCTCTCTGCCGCCGCGGCGGCAAGGTGGATCTGGATATGGAGAGCGGCGCCTTTGGCGTGCTCACCATAGACGGTGAAAAGATTCCGCCCGAAGAACGTTCCGGCACGGCCAAAAAGCTCCTGGCCGCCTCTGCCCTGTACTGCTATTGCGCTGCTTTGGACAAAGCCCTGGATACGCGCAATGCCAAGTACGACAAAATCGAGGCCAAGGCCACGTTGCACACAGGCACCGATGATCTGGGCCGGGGCAGGGTAACGGGCATTGATATCGATGTTACCGTGCATCTGGATGAAGAGTACGAATTCATTTTTGACCGTGTGGAAAAGATCATGCGTCAAGGCTGCCTGGTCACGGGTTCGCTGGAGGCCGCCTTCCCCGTGAAGTACAACCTCAGGCTCGCCGACGACGAGGATTAGGAGCCCGCATGTCCGACCAGAAAAAAAGCATGATCGTTGTGGGCGGCGGCCCTGGCGGTTACACGGCGGCTTTTGCGGCCGCCAAGGCCGGAATGGCCGTAACCCTCGTGGAGTGCGCCGAACTTGGCGGCACCTGCCTCAACAACGGTTGCATACCCACCAAGACTATCAAGTCGTCTGCGGAAGCGCTGGAGATTGCCCAACAGGCGGTGCAGTTCGGCGTCAAGATTGAAGGCGGCGTCAGCATTGACCCGCAGGCCGTCTACGAGCGCAAGGAGCGCGTTTGCGCCACCCTGCGTTCGGGCCTTGAAAAAACCTGCGCCGCCCTGGGCGTAACCCTGGTGCGCGGCAAGGGGCGTCTGCTTTGCGGCGGCGCGGTGGAGGTGACCGGCAACGGCGCAAGCTCAAGTCTTTCAGCGGATTACGTCATACTGGCAACGGGTTCGCATCCTGTGAACCTGCCGGGCCTTACAGCCGACCACAAACGCATTCTCACCAGCGACGATGCTCTCAAGCTCACGCATGTGCCTGCCTCCATCATCATTGTGGGTGGCGGCGTCATTGGCTGCGAGCTGGCCTGCATCTATCGGGCTTTTGGCTCCGCTGTCACAGTGATTGAAGGGCAGGACAGGATATTGCCCCTGCCTTCGGTGGATGCCGACATCAGCACGTTGCTCCAGCGCGAGATGAAAAAGCGCCGCATTGCCTGCGAACTCGGGCAAACGCTCACCCATGTGCGCGTGGATGAAAACGGCGTCAGCGGCGTACTTGCGCCATCGCCCTTTGTGAGCGGCGCGCCCGCGAGGCCCGAGCGCCCCATCAGCGCCGAGATGGTGCTTGTTTCTGTGGGCCGCGCCTCCATGACCGCCGGGCTTGGCCTCAAGGAAGCCGGTGTTGCCACGGACGAACGCGGCTGGATACGCGCTGATGAATACATGCGCACATCCCTGCCCGACGTGTATGCCATTGGCGATGCCCTTGGCCCTGCGCGCGTCATGCTGGCCCATGTGGCTGCCGCCGAAGCTCTTTGCGCCGTTAACGACTGCCTGACCGGCGGCAAGGGCGCTCCCATGGATTACCGTTTTGTACCTTCGGCCATCTTCACCTCGCCGGAAATCGGCTGCGTGGGTATGAGCGAGCAGCAGGCGCGCGATGCGGGCTATGAGGTCAAAACCTCGGTTGTGCAGGTGCGCGAACTTGGCAAGGCTCAGGCTATGGGCGCGCTGCCCGGCTTCTGCAAGCTGGTGGCGGATGCCAGCGACGGCACCCTGCTGGGCGCGCACATGGCTGGCGCGCACGCCACCGACCTTATTGCCGAAACAACTCTGGCTTTGCGCATGGGCGCTTCCATCAACGACATAGCCACCACCATTCACGCCCACCCCACGCTGGCCGAAGCCATTGGCGACGCTGCCCTGCGTATGGAAGAGGAGTAGTATCATGAAAGATCTTGACCAATTGGCTTTGCCCGAAAACCTGCGCTATACCGACGAACACGTGTGGCTGTGCGTGGAAGGCGAAACCGCCACCGTAGGCATCAGCGACTTTGCCCAGGATCAGCTTGGCGAGATCGCTTTTGTTGATCTGCCCGCCGTGGGTACAACATACAAAAACGGTCAGGAATTCGGCACCGTTGAATCGCTGAAGTCCGTCAACGCCCTGTTCATGCCGGTTGCCGGGTCAGTGCTTGAAGTGAATGAAACGCTGGAAAGCACGCCCACCCTCGTCAATGCCAAGCCCTACAACGAAGGCTGGATGCTGCGCATCCGTATGGACGACCCTGCCGAGGCAACAGCTCTGGCCGACAGCGCCGCCTACCTCAACCTTTTGCGCAAGGGCTAAGAGGCAAAGCGGTGAAAGGCCCTTCCGGCAACGGCCCGAAAAGCGACAGGGGCGTGTGCAGCACCTCTGCGCGGGATGCGGCATACGTACGCAAGGGGCTTTTTCTCGCTGCGCTGACAGGGGTAATTTTCAGTCTTGATGGCCCTATTCTGAAGCAGGGTCTGGTGAAAGAGCCGTTCAGCATACCTGAATTCTGGTTGTTGGCCCCCCTGTTTGCCGCAGGCTGTCACGACATCAGCGCGGCCTGTCTTTCTCTTGTCCTCAATGTGGCCCAGGGCAAAGGGCGGGAGGTGTTCCGCACCTTTTGCAGCAAGCCCGGCAGGTTTTGTATAATGGGCGCTTTTATGGGCGCTCCCCTCGGCATGGGGGGGTACCTGATGGGCATTTCGCTGGCAGGGCCAGCCTATGCCTTGCCCATTTCCACCCTGTATCCGGCCATCGCAGCGGTGTTGGCGCGCTTTTTTCTGAAAGAGCGCATTTCCGCAAGGGCCATGTGCGGCCTTGCACTTTGCGTGGCGGGCGCGTTTACCGTGGGCTGGTCCGCGCCGCAGGGCGGGGTGGGCGGTCAGGCCTTTTATCTGGGTCTGGGGTTCGCTTTTCTGGCTGCCTTCGGCTGGGCGTCGGAAGGCGTGTGTGTTACGGCGGGTATGGATTTTATTGAGCCCGTCGTGGCTCTGAACGTCTATCAGATCGTTTCCAGCCTGCTGTATGTGCTGGTGATCGTGCCTGCGGCCTTTGTGCTGCTGGAGCGCACCCGGCCCGGTCTGGACGCAGTTGGTCTGCTGATGCAGGCCTTTGCCAGCCCCGGTTTGCCCTTTTGCATAGCCGCTGGCCTGGTGGGCTGTATTTCATACCGCTGCTGGTACACGGCCATGAACATGACCGGCGTGTGCCGGGCCATGGCCCTGAACGTGACCTATGCCCTCTGGGGCATACTATTCAGCGCCCTTTTTACCAACGTTACCGTTACCCGTAATCTTGTGGCGGGCGCGGTGGTGATAGTTGCGGGCATTGTGCTGGTTGTCATGCAGGGCAAGGGGGGAACCGCCTTGCGCCAGGCACAGGATGGGCTGTGATGCGTATCCGGCTGCCTTTGCGGTTGGCTGTGGGCAGATTGCTGCTGGACGGCATCCCCCGCACGGCCAGTGAGGTGTGCGTGGCCTTGGAACTAGAATACGCGGGCGAAAGGCAGATCAATGCGGCGAACATTGAAGCCCAGCTGCAATCCCTCAAGGGTGTGGGTATTGTGATCGTTTGTAATGAATCCGATCAGGGCGTTGCGTACGGAATCACCCCTGATGGCAGGCAGCGGGTTTTGCGCAATATCTAGCGCAGGGCAGGCCGCGCAAAACGGCAAGCCCGATCAAAACCGGAAAGATCAAACCATCCCCTGCGGAGGAAAGTGCGACGTAATTGTCACCTCCCTTGTGCGGAGAGATGGGGGGACGAGGGCATCCCGGCAGGGGTTGTTCTTTTATTCCCTAGCGTGGCCTGGAAAAATCGGGTACAGCGGCCCGCGCAAGCCCCAAATATGCGTGTCAATGGCGGGTGCGTCACATGTGTCGCAAAATGCGCGTTCGTGTCGCAATCAGTGCCGCAACAAGGGCATGTTGAGTAAAAAATATCCTGCAATAGCTGACGATAAGCGGTTTTTTGCAGGAGTTGTGAAAAATGGTATATATTATGCAAAATGACTCACAAAGAATTTCGAAGCACGCGCAACTATCCCGGCAGCCCATTGGCAGCTTTCAGGGGCGTTTGGCTTCTTTTGAGCACCCGGACGGCAGACCGGGACATTTAACAACTCTCACCAAGGAGTGCAGCCGTGCAGCAAACCGATGACTGTACCTGTTCCGACGCTAAAATAGCAGTCAGGGATCTAACGAAAATGTATGGGGATCTTACCGTTCTGGATAAGGTCAACTTTACCATCAAGCGCGGAGAGCTGGTTTGCATAGTCGGGCCTACGGGATGCGGCAAGACAACCTTTCTCAACTGCATGTCCAAACTTACGGAAACCACCTCCGGCAACATCTACATTGATGGTGAAGTGGCAAATCCGCGCAAGCATAACCTGGCCTTTGTGTTTCAGGAACCAACGGCTTTGCCGTGGCTTACCGTGGAAGAAAACGTGGCCTATGGCATGCGCATAAAAAAGGTTCCGCCCAAGCAGCTCAGGGAACGCCTTGATATGATCCTGGAGATGGTGGGCCTGGAAGATACGGCCAAGCTGTATCCCAACCAGGTTTCGGCCAGCATGATGCAGCGTATCGCCGTGGCGCGCGCCTTTGCCGTGAACCCTGATCTGCTGCTCATGGATGAACCCTACGGCCAGCTTGACGTGAAGCTGCGCTTCTATCTTGAAGACGAGCTTGTGAAGCTGTGGCAGACCCTCAAGAGCACCGTGCTTTTTGTTACGCACAACATTGAAGAAGCCGTGTATGTGGCTGACCGCATCCTGGTGCTGAGCCCCAAGCCCACCAAGGTGAGGGCGGAAGTGGTTGTTGACCTGCCGCGCCCGAGGGATTTCAGGGATCCGCGTTTTGTCGAACTTCGCCGCCAGGTCACAGACCTCATCCGCTGGTGGTAGGAAAAAGGGACAGCTTATGCAATGCAATGAAAAAGTAACCTACCGCAAGCCCATGCGGCTTCGCATCCTGCCGGTTCTGAGCGTTTGTATTTTTCTTGGGGTGTGGCAGATGTGCGTTGGCCCGGCTGACAGCAACGACTGGCGCATTCCCGGTACGCTGCTCAGCTCGCCGTATGACATTCTGAGCCTCATGTTCGACAAGCTCACCAATCCCGCGCCTGACGGCGCAGTGTTGCTGGAGCATGCCTGGACAAGTATGCAGGAAGCCTTTTTGGGCTACGTGCTGGCCCTGATTGTGGGCCTGCCCCTGGGCCTTGCGATGGGCTGGTTCACCACGGTGCGCGGCCTTGTGCGCCCCATATTTGAAATCATCCGGCCCATTCCGCCGGTTGCCTGGATTCCGCTGACCATTTTCTGGTTCGGCATCGGTCTGCCCGGTAAGGTTTTTATCATCTGGCTTTCGGGCATCGTGCCGTGCGTCATCAATACATACACCGGCGTGCGCATGACCAACCCCGTACATATTCAGATGGCCAGAACCTATGGCGCTTCCGACTGGCAGATATTTACCTCCATCTGCGTTCCTTCCGCGCTGCCCATGGTGTTTGGCGCATTGCAGATCGCCCTGGCCTACTGCTGGGTGACCCTGGTTGCCGCTGAACTGCTGGCCGCAGACAAGGGCCTTGGCTACCTCATCACCATCGGCCGCATGCTTGGCCGTACCGACCTTGTGATGGTGGGCATGGTGAGCGTGGGTATTGCTGGCGCAATCATCGGTTTCATCATTGACAAGATCGAATCCCGGCTGCTGGCCGGCATCAGGAGATAGCGCCATGCAGTCTTCCTCGGCGTCCAACGGGCAGACCCAGAGCGTCTGCAATGAAACCATCAAGAACACGAAAAAATACGAGTTTTCGCTGATACGTGCCCTCAAGAGCGAATACTTCTTGTACATCGTTTCGCTGGTGAGCTTTTTCGGCCTGTGGCAGTGGGCTGCCACGTCCAACGTGTTCGGGTACAGCAGCGCCCTGGCCACGCCCTTTCAGGTGGCGGAAAGCCTGCACGACCTGAGCGTCAACAAGCTTTCCGGCCTTGGCCTGCTCGAACATCTGTGGATCAGCACGCGCCGCGTTATCATCGGCTTTTTGATTGCCGCTGGCTTTGGCATCCCGCTGGGTCTGTTCATGGCTTTCAACGAAACATTCCGCGCCGTTGTGAAGCCCATTTTCGACATGTTCAAGCCCATGCCGCCCCTGGCCTGGATTTCTGTGGCCATCCTGTGGTTCGGCATTGGCGAAGCGCCCAAGATTTTTATCATCGTCATTGGCTCCTTTGTGCCGGTGGTGCTCAACTCTTACAGCTGCCTGCAACTCATCGAACCCGAATTTTTCGATGTGGTGCGCATCATCGGCGGCAAACGCTGGGACGAAATCCGCCTTGTGTGCATTCCCGGCGCACTGCCCGCCATTACGGCTGGTTTGCAGATCGCCATGTCCAGCGCCTGGACGTGCGTTGTGGCTGCGGAGCTTGTGAATTCCCGTTCCGGCCTTGGCTACATCATTGTGCAGGGTATGAAGCTGTCCGACCCCGGCATGATTATCGGCGGCATGCTCATTATTACCGCCGTATCGCTGGTGTTCACCCTGGGGATGGATCTGCTGACCCGCAAGCTGTGCCCCTGGCAGCGTGAAATCGAGAATCTTTAGAGAGCCAAGGAGCTGAACGTGAAAGACACGCAGCCAAAAATTGTCTGTGACAATATAAGCAAAACCTTCATCCAGAAGGGAACCCAGGTGGTTCCGGTTCTGGAAAACATCTCCCTTGAGGTGCGCGATCAGGAGTTTCTGGTCATCCTCGGGCCGGGGCAGTGCGGCAAGACAACCTTGCTGCGCATCCTCGCCGGGCTTGAAGCGCCTTCATCCGGCGCGGCTTATCTGGATGGCAAGCAGATTGCGGCCCCCGGACCGCAGATCGGCTTGGTGTTTCAGAGCTACAAGCTATTTCCGTGGAAGACCGTGCGCCAGAACGTGGAAATCGGCCTTGAGGTGCGTGGGCTTGAGCCTGCGAAGATCCGTGAGATCTCAAATCACTATCTTGGCATGGTGGGTCTGCAAGGCTTTGAGGATTACTATCCTCACCAGCTTTCGGGCGGCATGAAGCAGCGTGTGGGCATCGCCCGCGCCTATGCTCTCAACCCAGAGGTGCTGCTGCTTGATGAACCCTTTGGTCAGCTTGACGCCCAGACCCGCTTTTTCATGGAGCAGGAAACCGAGCGCATCTGGCACATGGACAAGCGCACCATGATTTTTGTGACCAACAATATCGATGAAGCCCTGTTCCTCGCCGACCGCATCGTCACCATGGAAGACAAGCTGCCGGGGCATGTGCACACCTCATATGATGTGCCGCTGCCGCGCCCGCGCGACACCATGGACCCCGCGTTCCTTGAACTGCGGGCCAGAATTACGGAAGAACAGAAGCTCACGCTCTAGTACTGCGCACAGCAGCAAGGGCCGCGCCGCGCATGGGTGCGCCTGCCAGCGGTACGGCCCTTGCCGCGCATGCGAGAGCATGGATTTCTCGGCAAACCTGTATGCACTTGCCGAGGTTGCTCAAGTGGTTTGTTTGAAGGTTCAAGCAGTTGAAAGGTTTTTCGTCAAAAGCGGATCTGTCCACTAACCAATTAGGAGTCATGCATGAGAAAACTGCTTCTGGTCGCGCTTCTGCTTTGCATGGGCGCTGTCATCTGCGGCGGCCCTGTCGCCACTCTGGCAGCCGACAAGCCCGTTGAAATTTCCACCTGCTGGATGGACGAATCCCCGGGCTTCAACATCTGGTACGCCAAGAAAATGGGTTGGGACAAGGAAGAAGGCCTGGACATCAAGATGCTGCTGTTCAACAGCGGCCCTGCCCAGATGGAAGCCCTGCCCGCCAAGGAATGGGTGCTCGGTTCCACGGGCGTTGGCGGTCAGCTGATCGGCGGCATCCGTTATAATATCTACTCCGTGGCCCCCATCATCAGCGAAGGCGAAGTGCACGTGCTTTACCTGCGCCCCGACAGCCCCGCCGCCAAGGTCAAGGGCTACAACCCCAAGTATCCCAACGTGTACGGCAGCCCTGAAACCGTCAAGGGCATGAAGATCCTGTACACCTCCCAGACCACCGTTCACTACATGATCGGCAAGTGGCTGAGCATCCTTGGCCTTACCGAAGCCGATGTGACTCTGGTGAACATGGAACAGCCCTCAGCCGTGCCTGCTTTTGAAAAGGGCATTGGCGATGCCGTGTGCCTGTGGGCACCCTTTACCTTTGTGGCTGATTCCCGCAAGTGGCAGCGCGCCGGCACCATGACCGACATGGACTGCATCACCGTGTCTTCGCTCGTGGGCGACAAAAAATGGTGCGATGAAAACCCCGAACTGGTTGCCAAGTTCCTGCGCGTGTACCTGCGCGGCTCCAACATGCTGCGCGAAGAAGGCCCCAGCCCCCGCATCATCAAGGAATACCGCCAGTACATGAACGAATTCGCCGGTATCCGCATGACTGACGAAGAAGCCAAGCTCGACATCCAGATCCACCCCCGCTGGTCTTACGAAGAAACCATGGCTCTGCTCGACAGATCCAAGGGTGAATCGCAGGCCGACAAGTGGCAGAATTCTGTGGCCGACTTCTTTGGCAGCATCAAGCGTTTCTCGCCTGCTGAAATCAAGAAGTTCAAGGACGCCCAGATCAATACCGACAAGTTCCTCAAGCAGGTTCAGCTGCCCATTCCCAGCTGGAAGTAGCTCCTCCCCCACGGACACGCGCCGGATGTAAATCCGGCAGTACCGGGCCTGTTCTTTGCCTATTGCCGGGCAAGAACAGGCCCCTTATTTTTTATGGCAGGGGATGACAGAGGATTGCAGAGGATGGTTGTGGATGTCTGTGAAGGCCGTGTGTGGCGGGCAGGGCGGGGGAGACCTGCCCCCGGTAAAGCCCGTGGAGGATTGCTGCGGGGGTAGTCTGTGCGGGAATATCGCGGCTATCCGCTATGTGGGCAGCAAGTGATCTGACCTCTGATCATTTGCCTTTATCTTCAGCTCCATCATCCGGCGCGGAGGTGGTCACAAGGCCCACGTCCTTGATGCCAGCGCCGCGTACCCTGTCCATCACGCTCATGACCATGCCGTAGGGAACATCCTTGTCGGCCCGAACAAAGAGCTGCCGCCCGCTGTCCTTTACCCGCGCGCCCAGGGCATCCGGCAGATTGTCCATGTCTGTTTCCTGCTCGTTGAGAAACAGCGCTCCGCCATTTTTGACCGTCAGGATAACGTGGTCGTCATCCGTGGGCAGCACTTCTGAGGTCTCCACCTTGGGCAGGGCCACATCAAGCCCCTCGGTCATCATGGGGGCTGTGACCATAAAGATGATCAGCAAGACCAGCATCACATCCACAAAGGGCGTGACGTTGATATCGGCAACAAAATCGTCGTCGGCGGAAGATGCGGCCATGACTAGCGCTCCTCTGAAAAGGCTATGCCGTCAGCGTGTTGCGGCGCTTCGTGTTGCAGGCGGTTGAGCATCTGGCCTGCAAAGTTGATGCATACGCCCTCAATATGGGCCAGTTTGGCGCGGAACACGTTGTAACCACACACAGCGGGTATGGCCACAAACAGGCCGACAGCGGTGGCGATGAGCGCCTCGGCAATGCCGGGCGCGACAGTTGCCAGCGAAACGCTCTTCATTTGGGCAATGGCAGTGAAGGAATGCATGATGCCCCACACCGTGCCGAACAGGCCAATAAAGGGGGCCGTGTTGGCTGCGGTGGCAAGCAGGGCCAGGGATGATTTGAGAACGGCGAGTTCTTCCGCAACGGCAAAGTGCAGGGCCCTGCGTACATTGTCGTTCAACAGACGGTCAACATCACCCGTGCGGGAAATACGGTTGAATTCGCGGATGGCGCGGCGCGCAATGCCAAAAAGGGGGGAGTGCTTGTCATTTGCCAGCACAGGCAGCGCCCGGCTCAGCTCCCCGGCCTCGTCAAACGCCGCCAGCCCCGCCTGCGTGCGCTGCTGGGCAGTGCGCAGCAACAGCCATTTGCTGCACATATAGGCCCAGCTTGCCACAGACATGCACAAGAGCAGCGCCAGCACGCACTTGGAAACAAATGTTGCCTGCAACACCGCCTGAATCATGGAATCCATTATATCCCCCAAAGAATATGAAATTGAAATTCAAAGCTATTGTGTGGTAGTACGCTCCGCAAGCTTTGTCAACCTGACAGCGATAAATTCAAGCAAAACAGTATAATGTTGAGCATGTTACCTGTTGATGCTGAAGTCGACCGGAAATTCCACCACGCACATCACAGGTTTGCCACCCACCTTGCCGGGGGCAAAGCGCCAGCGCTGCACGGCTTCAAGGGTTTCTTCCTTGAAGTGCTGCGTTTCCTTGCCTGGCAGAACCACGGCGCGCACCACCTTGCCCTGGGCGTCAATGACGGCGCGCACAATGACGGTGGCTTCCTTGCCAATACGCTTAGCCGCAGGCGGGTAGTTGGGCTTGACCCGGTGGATGGCAACAGGGGACTGATCCCACTGGTTGAAGCCGTATACCGAGCCAGCGCCCTGACCACGCCCCTGATGCATGCCAAGCCCGCCGCCGCTGCCGCCGCCCTGACCTCCATCGTTTCTGCCGCTGCCCTGAGCTTCGGCGGCGCTGCCAGCGGATTCGGCATCCGGCCCCTGCCGGGTATCACTGCCCAGCGAGGGCGGCGGTGTTTCCATGGGGGGGCGGTCTTCTGTTTTGGCCGTGGGCCGTTTTTGCTGATGCTCCTTTTTGGGCGGGCGCTTTGGTTCGCACTTTTTTTTGAGTATCAGATCCGGCTGTTCAACTGGCTGCTCGGCCTGCGGCGTTTTTTTGTCCGTGGGCTGTTCTTTTTCCTCAACCGGGGCGTTGCGCTCCTCCCTGGCTGTGGCGTTGGGATCAGTGCCGTTGGTGACCGAGGCATGGCTTGCGCCTTGCGTGGCAGTGCCCATGCCCATGCCCACAAGGGAAACCCGCATGGACGATTCGCCGCCGCCAGAGGCCTGCAAAGGGATGCCCCACAGGCATATAAACAGCCCGACGTGTACGCCCAGCGAGAACAGCAGGCCTCTTTTGTGCGTTTCGCGGGATGCGGCAGAAACCGCGCCCAGTTTTTGCGGATTGATGCGCCGCAGGGTGGGGCGCGCCGCCACAGGGCCAGCGGCGGGCAGATGTTGGTCTTCGCTCTGGGCGGAAGCCTTGAGCAGCTCGCGCAATTTGGCCGACTGCGGCTGGCAAAAGACTTCCCGCACTGGCCCCTGTTCCACGCATTTGCCCTTGTCCAGCACAAGCACCCGCTGGCAAAAGCCTTTTACCAGCGTGAGATCATGGCTGATAAAGATCAGCGACATGCCAAAGCGTTGCTGCAAACCACGCAGCAACTCAATAATCTGGAATTGCAGCGCCCTGTCCAGCGATGAGGTGGGTTCGTCCAGCAGCAGTATGCGGGGGCGCAGCACAAGAGCGCGCGCAATGGCTACACGCTGGCGTTCACCGCCGGAAAGTTCGTGCGGGAAACGGCTGGCATATGCCGGGGAAAGTCCCACATCCCGCAGCGCCTCAAGAACGCGCTGCGGCCTGTCCTGCGCTCGTGGGGCGTGCACGCGCAGGCCTTCTTCAATGAGGTCATGCACGCACATGCGCGGATTGAGCGAAAGATAGGGGTTTTGAAAGACCACCTGAATGCTGGCGCGCAGGGGGGCCATTTGCGCATGGGTCAGATTCTGGATTTCTTTGCCCATAAGACGGATTCCGCCACGGCTGGCCACAAGCCGCAGCACGGCCAGGGCCATGCTTGATTTGCCAGATCCGCTCTCGCCCACAATGCCCAGGCATTCGCCCTGATGCAGGGCAAAGCTCACGTTGTCCAGCGCGGTAAAGGGCAGCTGCACCCGCTGGAAAAGCCGCGTTTTCGGGCGGCAAAAATCCACGCTCAGACCCTGAGCCTCCAGAATGGGGCTGCCGCCATGCCGGGGAACATCCTCGGCCCACTGACGGCTGCCTGTGTGGAGCAGGGCACGGGTGTATTCGTGTTGCGGGTCTGCAAAGAGCGAGGAGGAGGACTCCACAATTTCGCCGTGGCGCATCACGTGAACCGTATCCGCAAATCGCCGCACCATGCCCAGATCATGGCTCACAAGCAGCAGGCTCATGCCCAGTTCCGCGCGCATGTCGCGCAAAAGCTCCAGAATAGCCTGCTGCACGGTGGCGTCCAGAGCGGTTGTGGGTTCGTCTGCAATGAGCAGGTCGGGCTTGTTGGCCACGGCCAGCGCAAGCATGATGCGCTGCCTTTGTCCGCCGGAAAGCTGGTGCGGGTATGCCCTGTAACGTTCCACAGCATGGTCGAGCCGCACAAGGTCAAAGAGATCCAGCACCCGCGAGCGCACCTGCTCCTCACTCAGGCTTTCGTGCGCGCGCAGGCATTCGGCCACCTGATCGCCCACGCGGTGCAGGGGATTGAGCGCTGCCAGCGGATCCTGAAAAACCATGCCGATTTTGCGTCCGCGCAGGGCCATGACGGACTTATCCGGCAGGCTGAGCACGTCCTCGCCTTTAAACAGAATGCGCCCCTGCGTTACGTGCGCCCCGCCGGGGAGCAGACGCACGATGGAACGGGAGGTGAGGGTTTTGCCCGCGCCGCTCTCGCCCACAAGGGCAACGCACTGGCCCTTTTCCACACTGAATGAAACATCGCGCACCACTGTGCGCATAGCCGTGCCCCTGGCTGTGCCAAGGGCTGCCGGGTCGGAGATTCCCCTCCCGGTTTTGGCATCAGCTCTGGCAAAGGCCACATGCAGGTTTTGAACGTCAAGAAGGCTCATGCCTGCTCCCTCCATGTGTTTTGCGGGGTTTCCGCGTCTGCCGCGCCGCCGCTCAAAAATACGCCTGGGTCAAAGGCGTCGCGCAGGCCCTCGCCAATAAAAACGAGGCAGGTCAGCATGCCCGCAAGGGTAAAAAAGGCGGCAAGGCCTATCCACGGGGCAAAGAGGTTGTTCTTGCCCTGCACCACCAGTTCGCCCAGCGAGGGGTATTCTGGCGGCAGCCCAAAACCCAGAAAGTCCAGCGATGTCAGGGTGACGATGGAGGCATTGACCAAAAATGGCAGAATGGAAATCAGGGCCACAACGGCGTTGGGCAGCACATGGCGCAGCATGATGCTTTTATCCGGCACGCCCAGCGCACGGGCCGCCCGCACGTATTCCATGTTGCGCGCCCGCAGGCTCTCGGCCCGCACCACGCCCACCACGCGCATCCAGCTGAAGGCCAGCATGAGGGCAAGCAGCGCCCAGAATCCCATGGTCATGACGCTGGAAATGATGATGATAAGGTAGAGAACGGGAATCCCGCCCCACACCTCCATGAAGCGCTGAAACAGCAGGTCTGGCAGCCCGCCGTAATAGCCCTGGGCAACCCCTGCGGTCATGCCCACGGCGCAGCCGAAAAACGAGAGGCACAGACCGAACAGTACGGAAATGCGGAACCCATAAAGCAGCCGCGCCAGAATGTCCCGCCCCTGATCGTCCGTGCCCAGCCAGTTGCCGTGCCCTGGCGGCGCGGGAAAGGTTGTGCCCTCCTGCCGCGAAATGGTGTTGAAAGAATAGCGCACCGGGGGCCACAAGGCCCAGCCGCGCTCCGCGATGGCGGTCTGGATGAATGGGTCTGCAAAGTCGGCGGCAATGGGCAGGTCGCCCCCAAAGACGCGCTCGTCCAGAGTGTGAAACATGGGAAAGTAGAGCCGGTTTTCGTAGCTCACCACCAGGGGGCGGTCATTGGCCAGAAATTCGGAACTCAGGCTGGCGGCAAAGCACAGGCAGAACAGGCACAGGCTGACGAATGCCCGGCGGTTGCTGCGGAATGTCTGCCATCTGCGGCGTGTGATGGGGTTCATGCCTTGCTCCTCCCGCTGAAATCGATGCGGGGATCAACCTTTGTCATGGTCAGATCTCCAATGATGGACGTCACAAGGCCGATGAGCGTGAAAATGTAGAGCGTGGCGAACATGACGGGATAATCCCGCTGCATGGCGGCCTCAAATCCCAGCAGCCCCAGCCCGTTGAGCGAGAATATGGTCTCTATCAGCAGTGATCCGGCAAAAAACATGCGCACAAACGCGCCGGGCAGCCCGGCAATGATGATCAGCATGGCGTTGCGGAACACATGCCCGTAGAGCACGGTTCTTTCGTTCAGGCCCTTGGCGCGCGCTGTTTCAACATACTGCTTGCTCAGCTCGTCCAGAAAGGAATTGCGGGTCAGCATGGTGAGCCCGGCAAAACCGCCGATGGTCATGGAAAGCACGGGCAGGGCCATGTGGTGCAGGTAGTCCAGCACCTGCCGCCAGAAGGGCAGGCTCTCGTAACCCAGAGTGTGCAGGCCCCGCAGCGGGAATATCTGCCAGTAGGAGCCGCCCGCAAACAGCACAATCAGCAGCACGGCAAACAGAAAACCGGGGATGGCGCTGGCCGCCACCATGACGGCCCCGGTGGCGAAGTCAAAGGTGCTGCCCCGGCGTACGGCCCGGGCTATGCCTACGGGTATGGACACAAGGTAAATGAGCAGGGTGCTCCACACGCCAATGCTGATGGAAACAGGTAAGGCATTCACAAGGAGCCCGGCTACGCTGTCTGCCTTGAACAGGCTTTTGCCGAAATCAAACGTGGCAAAGTCGCGCAGCATTTCCCCATACCGGGTGAGAATGGGCTTGTCGAAACCGTAGAGCTTGCGGATGGCGTCCAGCGTTTGCGGGTTAAGCCCGCGCGCGCCGGAATAGGCGCTTTCAGCAGTATCTGCCATGCCTGCGGCGGGCAGGTCGGCCCCAGCGCTGCCCACCCGTTCCATATAGGCGCTGCCGCTGCCTTCCAGCATGGCGATGAACTGCTCCACAGGCCCGCCGGGCGCAGTCTGCACAATAAAAAAGTTGATGGTCAGAATGCCCAGCAGCGTGGGGAATATGAGCAACAGACGGCGAAGAGTGTAACGCAGCATCAGCGCGCCTCCCTGTCGGTTTGCGCAGCGGCGGCGGGAACCGCCTGCGCGGGCGGCGTGGCCCCGGCTGCCGGGACATGCCACGCCATGATGTCCACGCCTTCATTGCCTTGCTCTGCTGGCGGGGTGATGCGGTCTTTCCACCATGCTATGCGCATGCTGCCGCTGTACCATGCGGGGATGACGTAGCAGCCGTGTTGCAGCAGCCTGTCCAGCAGTGCGGCGCGGGTGTGCAGATCCTCGCGGGTGGGGGCCGCCACCAGTTCGTCCACCAGCGTGTCAATCACGGCATCGCGTATGCCCGCATAATTGCGCGAGCCGCGCGCCCCGGCAGCCGTTGAAGACCAGTAGTTGCGCTGCTCGTTGCCGGGATTGGACGACTGCCGCACCGTGGCCTGAATAAGGTCAAAGTCGAATGCCCGCACGCGGCTGACGTACTGGGTCTGATCCACCAGCCGCACGTTGAGCGTGATGCCCAACCTTTTGAGCGTATTACGAAAGGGCGTGTACACGCGTTGCATGGAGGGCGAACTGGTCAGGATGGTCAGGCTGAGGGGTTGCCCCTGAGCGTTGAGCATCTCGCTGTTTTGTATGCGCCAGCCGGCTTGTTCCAGCAGGTGCAGGGCGGCTCGCATTCTTTGACGTTCGGTATCGCGCCCGCCAGCGGGCTGCACGGGTAGAGGGCCGAAAACTGCGGGATCAAGTTTGTCGCGCCAGCGCTCCATGAGTTCAAGCTCCCCGGCGGAGGGCAGGGGCTGCGCCGCAAAGGGGGAGCCAGTGAAAAAACTGCTGTAACGCGTGTAGGCATTGTAAAAGAAGGCGCTGTTCATCCAGTCAAAGTCAAACAGCAGGCTCAGCGCCTGGCGCACGCGCCTGTCAGCCAGTGCCGGGCGCCGGGTGTTCATGAAAATGCCGCCCAGGCCCATGGGGCTGGCATACTCCTGAAGCTGCCGGGTAATGCGGCCATCGCGCACGGCGGGCACATTGTAGGCATTGGTCCAGTCCTTGATATTGCTTTCGCTGTAAAAATCCGCTTCTCCGGCAAAAAAGGCCTCGCGCGCAACGGAAACATCACGGTAATAATCAACCTGAACCGTATCAAAATTGTAGCGGCCCTGATTGACGGGCAGGTCTTGCCCCCACCAGTCTTTGCGGCGCTCGTAAATGAGGCGCGAGCCCATAACGCTGCCCGCAAGTCGGTAGGGGCCGCTGCCGGGCATGATGTCCGTCTGCGGGTCGCCCAGATTGCGGCCTTGCCACCAGTGGGCGGGCAGCACGGGCATCTGGCAGACAATGAGCGGCAGCTCGCGGTTGGTGCCGGAGGCAAGTTTGAAGATCACCTCATGTTCACCAGTAATTTCAACTCCTTGCACCTGCTCGTAATAGGAGCGGTAGACGGGCGAGGCCTGCTTGATGAGTGCGGTGAATGTAAAGGCCACATCCTGCGCTGTAACCGGGGCGCCGTCAGAAAATTTGGCCTGCGGGCGCAGGCGCACACGCAGGGTTGTGCGGTCAGGCGAGAGGTCAAAGCTTTCGGCCAGCAGCCCGCGCATGATGAACTCCTCCGTGCCGCGCTGGCTTGTGCCAAGCGTTTCGTAGGTCAGGCCAAGCTGCGCCGCGCTGACGCCACGAGGGCTGAAGGGATTGAAGCTGTCGAATGTGCCAATGGCGCTCAGGCGGAGCCTCCCGCCCTTGGGCGCGTCCGGGTTTACGTGGGTAAAGGGCGGGAGAGATTCGCTTTGCTGCGCATCCTCCCACAGGCCCAGAACCTCATAGGGCGCGCCCAGGGCGGGCGAAACTGTTACGGCGGCCAGCAGCGCCGCGCACACGCCAGCCTTGAGCGCAGCCAGACTACCGCGCAACGGCCAGTAAGGCGCGCGATTCATGGCTGGGTGACGTGGGGTGGCGGCTGCCGCTGCCGTTTCAGCATGCATGACGTGGTGGCTCCAGATGCGTTAAAAGGTGTATTTTACGCCAAAGTAAAACTGGCGGCCCAGGGCGTAGGTGCCCTGTGATGTGGCGGTAGTGCTGAGGTTGGACAGGTTTTTTCTGTCCAGCAAGTTAAGCGCTTCCACCTCCAGCGTAAGGGTCTGATCCTTGTACTTGATGGCGTCAAAGCTCAGCTTGGCGTCCACGTTGAGGCTGTCTTCCTGATAGGCCGTTCTGTAGGACGAGAGGAGAAGGCCGGAAGGCCCGACCACATTGGTTGAGCCGGAATCATTGTAAAGGCGTTTACCGCCCTGTTCCCAGCGCAACTGGCCCATGAGGCGCAGGCGGTCTTCCCAGAACTGGGCGCTGTGGGTGTAGGCGATAACCCAGGGGGAGTTGAAGTTGCTGGCAGGCATGTCGCCAATTGGCGTGACCACGCCGTTGAGCAACACAAAGTTTGGATCGCGGAGAACGTTATCCGTTTCGTTGTACGATGCGTTTGTCCAGTCCGTATAGTTGCCTTCGGTTTTGGACCATGTGGCGGAAAGCTCGCCCGTGTGTTTGCCCCAGTCGCCAAAATCAAAGGTGCGCTCGGCAGAAAGCGTGATGCCCTTGTAGTCAGTCTTGCCATCGTTGCAGTACTGGGTGTAGCTGACGCCGTCTTCCTTGACCATTGCGCCCTTGAGCTGGTTGCGGTAGTCGCGTTTGACGTAGGTGGCCTTGAACAGCGTGTCCCACACGTCAGCCGAAGCCCCAAGAGTGTATTCATCGTTGTACGGCGTTTTGAGGGACCCAAGGCGGAACGCTCCGGGGGGCGTTTTCGCGCCCGCAACCCAGGGGGAGTTCCAGTTCGCACGCGTGAAGGTTTGCAAGAATGAGCTGCCGTGCAAGGCTCTTTCCATTACCTGAGTGCCGTAATAGCGGTTGTAACCTCCGAAAACATTAAAGCGGTTGTCGTTGAGCAGGTCGACATTGACAAAAAAGCGCGGAGCCACATCGGTGTTTTCTGTCAGCGAATCGTAGGAAACGCGCGCACCGGGGCGGATAGTTACCCGCTCAATCTTGATGGTGTCCTGTAAATAAAATGCCGGGGCAAATACGCTCTCGCGGCGCTCAAGGTCGTTGTAAACCTGTTTTGTCTTGGCGTACTGCTCGCCGGTTATGACGCCGTTGCCGTACGATCCCGATGCCCCGCTGGCCAGCGCAGCGTTGGTAAAAACCGTGTACCCCTTGCGCTCGCTCTCCAGCATGATCTTTTTGAGTTCAAAGCCTGTTTCCAGCTGATGCGTAAAGTACTTGGGGCCAAAGGCCTTGAAGTCCATGCTGCTGGCCCAGCTCAGGGTGGTTTGCTGCTGAAGGTAGTCGCCGTAGCCGCCTTCCGTTGCCAGATTGTTGCTATAGGCCCAGCTTTTGGTGGAAGGGCTTACTTTCCACACATAGTTGACATCTTTGCTGTTTTTTCGGTCAAGATTGTTCTTGCTGTAGGTGATGTCGTTGCTCCAGCGCCCGATGGGAAAGTCGTAGTGGCTGTTGAGCATCATATCAACGCCGCCGCTGTTCACGCTGTATTCGCCGCCGTCCTTGAAATTGGCGTTGTACAGGGTGGCCTTGTAGGGCGCGTAAATGGTGGTGAGGCTCAGATACAGGGGGCTGCTCTCCGGCGTGTTGATCTTGAATAGGTAGTTCTCATTGAGGCGGCGTTCGGTCACGGATCCATCGCCAGCCTTGAGTTTGAGCGGGATGATGGATGTGGTGTTGGTATAGGCCATCATGACTCCGGGGCCGTTCTGCCACAGGGGGCCTTCCAGCCGCAGCGAAGGATAATACTTGTAAAATTCCGGCTGGTAATTGTTGCCCGCAAGGGGTTGAGCGTTGCTGTCGCTGCTGGTGTAGTGAAATTGCGTCAGGTTGCTGTCTGTATAGCGAAAGGCCGCCATGCCGCGCCACCTGTCGGAGGCAGCGTCGCGCAGCTTGGCGTCAATCACGCCGCCAAGAAAGTCGCCGTACTTGGCGGGCACGTTCTCTGTGTAGACTTTCACGGTGTCCAGCATGTCGGTGCTGAGCATGATGGACTGCGAGTCTCCACTGGGAATGGCGGCGTTGCCGGTGTGTTCATACCCGCCGGGATTGATGCGGTTGTTGTTGCCCAGACCGTTGATGATGAAGTTGTTTTCGTAGTGCTTTGCGCCACGAATGGAAATTTTGGGCGGTGTGATCTCGCCGCCGAGCATGCCGCTGCGCGAGGACGAGTCAAACTGCACGTTGGATTGCCCGCGCAACAGGTCATTGATGCTGTTGGTGGCTGAGGGGGTCATGTCCATGGTGCGGCGGTCAATCAGAATTTCGCCGGGCTGTTCTGTCTGGCCGCGAACCTGCACCCCTTCCAGCCGGTGTACTTTCCCGGCTGATTCGTCCGCAGCTGCGCCTTCCGCCGGTTTGCCCTGCTGAGCTGGGGAGGGCGCACCATTGCGGCGCAAAGCCTCCTCAATGGCTGCGTCATCTGGCGATTCCGATTCCACAGCAAGCGCCATGCGCGCAGAGGGGAGTTGCGCCAGCGGTGCCGCAGCCAGCAGCATGAGCTGCACGCAGAGCGCTTTTTTCTTAAAAAAAGAATGCAATTTCCTTTTCATCTTTAAGGCTACCTTTCTTCCTGTGACAGACAAACCGAAAGTCCATGCGCCCGTATTGCAGGCGCACTGCCTTTCGCGCGCGTGAGCGCAGCATCAACCCGTGTATGTTAAGCGGCGCTGCCGCAATGACAGCCCTGCGGCAGCATCCGTGCCAGAGGGCCTGCAACCAGAAGCGTCAGCAGGGCAGGCAGACCAAAAACAAGTACAAGCAGGATTTCGGGTGCGCAGGTGTGCAGCAGCGTACCGGATTCCATGCGTCTGTTGCCCTGCCGCTTACGGATGGCAAGGAGCAGGATCAAACTTAGCAGGTTTCCGCCAGCGGCCCAGAGGGGATATTCCGGCAGGGCGATTTTCAGGCTGGTTCCGGCAATATGGGGTTCAAACTGCACCACAGTCAGGGGGCAGAGGAATGAAAGCCAGCGCTGCTGACTCATCTGCCGTTCAACAACCGTTGCAGGGGGGCTGAGCAGCAGGTTGCGGATGATTTTAAGGTCGCCGTCGGCGGCAATCACAAGCACATCCTGCGCCAGGCGCGAGCCAAGGGTGTTCACGTTAAAGGTCGCGTCCAGCGGGGTGGCCCACACCGAAACATTCTGCACATCAGGCTGATACTGCATGGGCAGCCGCATGGGGGCCTGACCGCGCCTGTTTATGTACAGACCAGTTTCTGTGGCGATGGTGCCCAGCAGGTCGCTGTATTTGTTTTCGCGCACATCCACGCGCAGCGTTTTGCCGGGGATGAGATGCCCGGTGTTGCGGCATTCGGGCTTGCCGCGCACCATGAGCAACTGGAAGAGCATACCCTTTGCATCCACGAAAAAGAGGCCTTCATCAATGCTTTTGAAGGGGTCGGCATTGCTGCCCGCAGCCTGAAGGGGAAACTGCACCCCGGCGGTGAGCACTGCGGCGGTATAGGCGGTTCCCTTGGCGGTGTTTTCCTTGCCGTCGGCGCAATTCACAAAGCGCAGGCGGGTGTCGTCCAGCAGCAGGATGTCTGGCGGCAGGGAAAATGACGCGGTTTCTGGCGCAGATTCCATAAGCACGAGAACGCGGGACTGCGGGAGCATGACTTCGCGCGGGGTTGCCCGCAGGCGCACGCCTTCCTGCGCATCCCTGAAGGTGACGGAGCGCCCGTTAATGCTCATGGGGAACCCGCCCCATTTTTCCACATCGCGCGAAAACATGTAGGGCAGGGCCATGCGCCCATCGCGCTGGCTGATGCGGTTGCCTTCCTCGTCCCTGAACTGGAACACCGAAGGGCCGGTTTCAAAAATGATAAAGTCCTTTTTTACCGAACTGTATACAGCGCTCAGCTGAAGATAATCCGCCCGCGTGGCCCGCAGATACAGTTGCGGAACAAACCAGGCCAGAACAAAAATGCCCAGAAACACCGGGGCAAGGCGCAGCCAGTAAATACGCATTATTCTCCCTCCTTGACCCGCAGGGCGGCTGCGGCCACAGCCGGAATCCAGGGCAGACATGCCGCGGCGTAAAGCCATGTGCTGTTGCTCATGGGTGCGAAGCCTCGCCCCCCTGTCAGCATGGTTACATAGGCGAATCCCGCCAGAGCAAAGCATATCTTGCGTTTGAACGAAGGGTCGGCAATGGCGGCGGCAGTGGCGCACCAGCTTGTGATGCCAGCCAGGCCCCAGGGCAGCAGGGTTTTGAACATGGGTACGGAAAGCTCCGGCGGCAGGCCGTGGTGATTGTTTATCAGGGCAAAGCCTGCGGATGCGGCGCAGAATACAAGCGCCATCAGGCCCAGACCGGTTGCGGCCTGAACAGCAAGAGCAGGAATGGCGTTGACCGGAAGGTGGAAGAGCAGGCGCAGTCTTTTACCCAAGCATTCAGGGGCCATCTGCACCGAGGCAAGCCAGATGCCGCCAAGAATGAAGGCCCACTGGAGAGAGGTAAAATAGATGCTCTCCTTGAATATCAGCCCGTTCCAGGTATCCACGGCTCCGTGCATGGAAAGCACGCCCTTGAACGTCAGGTGGTAGTCCGCAAGGGCCGCGCCAGCGAAAATAAAGGGTATGCACCAAAAATAGCGCAATTTGATCCATTCCTTAAAAAACAATGCCTTGATCATGTCCTTCCTGCTTTGCTCTATGCCGTGTTGCTGTGCCGTTCAGAGTAGATTGCCGTTGGAATGCCCTAGTATCTGCCCGTCAGGCCCACAAATGCGTCTTCAAAGGTCATGGGCACGGGTTGGGGCGCGCCATCCGGGCAAGCCACCCCTCGTGCTTCAAGAAAAACGCGCATTTCATCCGGCTGGGCCCGGCTGAACAGCATCAACCTGTCTGCGCAGCGCTCGACCCGCAGAAGGGGGCCCTCGTTGTTGCGCAACTCGTTTGCGGCAGTGCAAAGCGGCAGATCATAGCGCAAAAATGAACGCATGAAATCCGCCTGGCGTTCTTTGGCCAGAACTGCTCCCTTGTGGATAACCACCAGCGAATCAAGCAGGTTTTCCAGCTCCTGCACCACATGGGAGGTCAGCAATACCGTGGTTCCGTAGCGGCGCACATGGTCCCGCAAAAAGTCGAGAAACAGGCGGCGGTAGCCCACATCAAGGCCTAGGGAATAATCGTCAAGGATCATCAGTTCGGCCCGTTGCGCCAAGATGAGGCCCAGCGTGACCTGCGAGCGCTGCCCGCAGGAAAGTCTGGTGATGCGCCGGGTAAAGGGTATGTCCATGCGGCCCACCACATCATAATAGATGCCCCTGTCCCACTGTGGATAAAAGCTGGAATAGAAGCGTTCAATCTCGCCGATGGTCATGAAATTGTACTGGATGAAGCCCTCGTGCAGCAGGCCGATACGCGCGCGCGCCTGCGGCGGGATGGCGTGGCTTGGGTGCCCCATGACCATGCACCGGCCCGAATCCGGCTGCATGAAGCCCATCAGGATGTTGATGCTGGTGCTTTTCCCCGCGCCGTTTTTACCCAGCAAGCCCACAATCTCGCCACGCGATACGCTGAAATCAACGCCGTGCAACACTTCTGTGCCGTGGTAGCTGTGGCGAAGAGCCTCGCATGAAATAAGCTCATCCATCACTTGCTCTCCTTGGCTGTATTGGTCTTGCTGGGCCTGACTATTTTTTCCTTGTTGGCATTCTTTTGGGGATGCGCCGCAACTGTCCATAGGGCAGAGGGAGCTGCCAGAAGGTCTTTCAGAGCCTCCGCTACAGCTTCTTTTGTGCAGTTTTGCAGATTGCTCTCTGTTGTTTTGCTCCATTCAAGATAGGGGTAGCCTGTAGCCAGTTCCGTAAGCAGCATGCGCTGCCAGTACTGGGTGTTGCTGCGGCTGGTCTGAACCTGGGTGAGCATGGGCAGGCGCAGTCGGTCCAGTTCCTGCTGGCTCACCTTCCAGGGGGCGAGAGTCCCCAGATATTCTTTAACCTGCCCCATCTGTTCCCGGTTGGTGTGTACATCGATCTGGAGCAGGGAATAGCCGTCCTCATTGGGCATGGTGCGGTAAAAGGCGCTGGGACTGTAGCTTGCACCCATGCGTTCGCGCAGATCGCGGCGCAGTTTGTCGCGCAGCAGCGCTGCCGCGAGCTGCCGGGCAGCCAGAACCTCCCTGTTGCCCTGCGGTGCGAAATCAAGACGCCATGCCTTGCGGACAACAGCCTGATCAACAGAATCCGGAACCTGAATGCTCGCGGATTTGCCAGCAGGAAATTCTAGCGGAGCGGGTTTTTCTTCCACAGCCGCAGGCTGGGTTGTGATGTGAGCGAAGTAGCGTTTTGCCAGTGAAATTGCAGTATTGGGATCAATATCGCCGCTGATGATCACACGCACAGGCTCTTTTTTACGGCTGGCGGCGATAAAGCTGCGCACATCGTCAATACCCAGGCTGGCCGCTTCCTCGGGCCTGAGGGGCTGATATCTGCGCACATTGCCGTAAAAAAAGGCCTGCCCTGCGATTTTTGAAACTTTTTCAACCGTTTCAGTCTGTTTGCGGTTTTGAGCTTCAAGTTTGCGCAGGGCGCGTTGGAGGTCGTCAGCCGCAGGCTGCGGATCGCTGAACTGCGTCCACACCGCCTGCACCAGCAGCTCAAGCTGCCGGGAGTCGCCTTCAACGCTGATGATGGCGTTGTTGGGGCCGTGCACCTCACCGACCCTGCCGCCCATGCGCTCCGACAGTTTTTGCGTTTCAAGGCGCGAAAGCGCGCCGAGGCCGCTTTCTGCCAGAGTTGCGCTGGCTGTTTGGGCAAGGGCAATGACGCTGTCGGGCAAGTTGGCGTATCCCTTGCCGAAGAGAAGCTGCACCGAGGCCTTGTTGGGCTCAAAATTAAGCGGAAGCACGTAGCATTCAACGGCGTCGCTCAGACGGGTCTGGAGGAGGGTTACAGCCGGGCTGCCCGGCTGGGAAAGATCACGGCTGGCTATGGGCGCATCTGCGGGGGCCGCAGTTGCCGATGCTGCCGCCGGAAGTTCAAGATATGGGAAGGCAATGGATTTTGTCTGCACCGTGGGCGCTGGCTGTGCAGCAAGGCCCTCTTGCCATGCTGTGAGGATGGCGGCTGCATCGGGCGGTGTGGCGCTGCCCACGGCAAGGAAAACATCTTCCATTGCCAGCATGGAGCGGAGCGCCGCATTGACCGCATCTTCCGTGATGGCGGGCCGCAACTGCCGGAACAGGTTCAGATCAAAGGTGGGCGCGGTTTGAACGTAGTCCGCATTGGCGGTGCGTACAAACTGGTCTGCCACATCGGCATTGCTCATGCCAGCGCGCTGCTCCTTGAAGCGGGAAATTCTTTTTTCAGCAAAATCAAGTGCCTGAGCTATCTCCTGCCGGGTGAAGCCGTGCGTTGCCGCCCGCTTCACCTCTTGTGCCAGGGCAGGCAGCGCCTGTTGCCAGCCGCCGGAGTGCGTTGCCAGCCCGATTGCGGCAGAAGGAGTAAGACCCTGCCGCCAGTTTGCGACAAAGCGCGCGTTGTTCCAAAGATTGTCGCGTTGGTCTCGCTCCAGCAGGCGGCGCTGCATGCAGTACCCGAGCACGGAGTCCACAAGCTGGTTTTGCTGATTCAGACGCGTATCGCGCTGGTGCATGCGCGGGAAACGCATTATTACGGAAATTTCCTCGCCGCTGATGGCGCGCGGCTCCCCTTGCGCCTGGATGCCGCCAAGCCACGCCTCGCCCCATGACGGGGGGAAGGGCACCGGGCCGGGGTTCGTCATGTCTGCAAAGCTGTTTTTCACAAGCTGACTGACCTGATCGGCAGTGACGGAGCCTGCGATAACCAGAATCATGCGTTCCGGGTGGTACCATTTGCGGTAAAAAGCCTTCAGGCGCTCGGAGGTTGCCCCACGGATGCAGTCTTCCGTGCCGATGGGCTGGTTCACAAAGGCTGTGCCCGCATAGAGCTGGGCAGTGCGCTGACGTTTGCTTGCCATGGCTTCGCTGTCGCGCACATTTTTCTCTGCCAGAATAACGCCCAGCTCCTTGGCGACTTCTTGCGGGGCAAACTGGATGCCATCCGCAAAGTCGCGCAGAATTTTCATCCCCATGGCAAGAGTGCTGGTGTCGCTGGATGTGAGGTTGAGCTTGAAGACGGTTTCTGCCCATGCAGTATGGGCATTGGTGTCGCCGCCAAAACTCATGCCGTGGCGCTGGAAAAAGGGAATGAGCGATCCGGGGGCAAAATTGTGCGTTCCGTTAAACGCCATATGTTCAATGTAGTGGGCGTAGCCTAACTCGCTGGGCGTTTCCATCAGCGAACCAGCCTGAACATTCAGATACATGGAAACGCGACCAGCTGGTTTGGCATTGGGGATGACCGCATAACGGAAACCGTTTGGCAGCCGCCCAAAGGTGATGGCAGGATCTGGCGGCAGGTCAGAATGCTCGTGCGCCCATTTGCCGTCGTACCAAAATGCTTCCGGGGGGGCGTTTGTAAGGATATTTTTTGCAAATGATGTGGAAGTTAAGGCCGTTAACACAATGCACAGGGCAAGGATTGATTCGGTCAAAAATATGGGCATGTCTTCATATCCGCATGTTTGGGTGTCTGGAGTAATGAAAATTGCTATATGGAAATGAAATTGAATTTCTTTTGGTTTAGTTAACTAGTCTGAAATTCAAATAGTGTCAATTATAATGGGGTATTATTTGTAAGTTGGTATAACTTATGAAAAATATCAGAAAATCTAAAGGGCTGGAGTTTCTGATAATAATTTCATAACATATTGAATTAAAATGACTTTTATAAAACGTTTGCTGCGGGTACATTCGGAAAGGAGTGCCCTTTGAAAAGGAGAAGGCGCGGAGCTATAGCGGTTACCGTCGAGAGGGGGGCAGGTTGCGTTGGAGGCGGTGAGAGGGTGCCGGGGGGCAAATTATTTGTATCTGCAAGTAGTTGCGAGTGCGTAAAAAAAGAAGGAGGAGTTGTGCTTCTCCTCCTTGCCTGTTTAGGCTGACTGGCTGCACCGCCTTACCCGGCACCAAGTTTGAATCTGCTGGCAGCGCCACACTGCTGACATCCTCAGAAAATGTATCTGATTTGCCAACAACTGCTGCACGTTCTCGCAACTTGCTAATAAATCAGCATTAATGCGATAAAAACATGATAATGCAAGGCATGTAGCGTGCCATGCGTATTTCAGTTTATTGTTAGGTTCTTGCAGATTTCAAAAAATTTGCAGTGCTACCTGTTATCAGGATGCAACATATGAATTCCACAGTCTGATAGCAGCGGATTCGCTCACAGACCACTGCAAGGGGCAGTTTCCGCATTCGCAGACAAGCCGATATATGTCGTTAATTCTGCCTTCGGGTCTGGATACTTCGACCTTTGGGGCCTTTCCACATTTGATGCAGGGATGAATGACAGGAAGGTTTTCTTTGTTCATGCGGGCAACATAATCTTCTTGTTGCCAGTAGTCAAAAGGGATTAACCACAAAGGCCTGCCAGGTGTTCTGAGCGGTGGCATAAACCCGGACAGCTTGAAAGTGGACAACTCACAGTATCTTTTTGTTCCCCTGCTAGCTCATAGGTTTGTTAGGCAGGCCTTTGCGATCCCCTGTTTGCAAACAGGGCTGAAAGGAACGATGGAAATAATATTAAATTATTAGACATGGTTAAGTGCGCCTTGTCAGCGGATTTATGAAAGGCTGTTTCAGCGTTTGCCAATGCGTACAGTTAAATGACAATAAGGTTAATTGTATGTGTAGTGTAGTTTTGTTATTGATGTATATTTTTGTTAGTTTTTTTAATTATAGCAATTTTAGAGACACTGTTAATTTGTTATGGTACACTGCTAGCAGGTATTGATTGATGGGAGTAGCTGTGGAATATCAACTTGATCTTGTTTCTGTGGCTCTCAAGAGTGAAGGTGAAAAAATATTCACCCTTGCAGATGGTCATGAAATGAAAATTTTGCCATCGGGCGATGGCAAAACAATGTCCATCATTATTGATGACGGTGTTTCATACAAGACGAAAGGAGCTAATGACTTTGTAAAAATAATCAGACAGATATTAGAGGGTAGAGGCATTGCCGGATGGGATGAAACTCGGGAAGGACAAGACAATGTTGATCAGGTCCTTTTCATGTACAAAGATGATATTGAATGACGTTTTCTGAATAATTTGCAATGCATGATGCTTGCAAATATCAGACACAGGCCATGAATTATTCTACAATCAATCCGCACCATGCTTTTATTTTACAATGGGTAACATTTATTTGCCCATGTGAGGAGGTACAATTTTTTTGAACATGAACAGGGAGAATGAATTATGCAAATTAACTCAAAACAGCGTGCTGAAATAGAACGAATTTTATCGAATTGGAAAAGATATCTTGATAGTCTTCCGCCAGCATCCGATGATTTGAAATTACATAAATGGCTTGGTATGAATACGTCGTTAGTGAAAAAAGATACTTTTACTAATAACTTGCGCTTTGTTGCAGATGAGCTGAGAACGCGCCTTGACGCAACGGCATTATAAAGCTGGGTAAAATAAGGGTGTGAGTAGGGCTGTCCTTGTCAGGGGTGGCAACGTTATTTGGTCGCAAGAGCTGAACGTTGCATCCTTGGGGCGGTTCATCTCACCCCCTTTGTTTTGATGGTGGATGGATCCAGACTGCGACTCTCTGGGGAAGTAGGGTCTCTGTGGGGGAGAGGCGGTTTAGCAAACTGTTAACCATTCTGGTAGCAGCTTGGGTAGAGACAGGCAATTTTTCGAGGGCGGTTGAATTACTGTGCGCAGGCCTGTGGCATAGTTCAGACAAAAAAAGAAGGCCGTGAAAATCACGGCCTTCCTGCATTTTAAATGCTTGCTGGACTTACCAGCGACGGGCGGCGGGCTTTTTGGGCTCAGCCTTGTTCACGCGCAGAGCGCGGCCGTCAACTTCTTTGCCGTCAAGGGCAGAGATGGCGTTGATGGCGCTGCTTTCGTCCATTTCAACAAAACCGAAGCCACGGGCGCGGCCGGTTTCGCGATCAGAAATCAGGTTCACGGAAAGAACATCGCCATAGGGCTTGAAGAGAGCTTCAACGCCGTCCTGGGTAGCAGACCAAGACAAATTGCCGACATAAATAGAAGTAGCCATGTGAGACTCCAAGGGGTTAAGGGGAGGTAGACTTTCTGCTTGAAGCCTTACCCATGTAAAGTCTCTGGCGAAAAATTTACTATACCCAATCAGTGATGTGGTAACATAGGGTGGTGTGCAGAAAATGTCAATGAATGTTATTTTAAAATAAGTAGCATGACGGCGGGAATTTACATTTTTTATAGAACTATTATCTGGCGGATCAGTGGGATACAGACTAAAAAATTATTTTTTATTATT